>QFBU01000099.1 GCA_003265975.1 Candidatus Marinamargulisbacteria bacterium SCGC AAA071-K20 | reverse complement strand
GCTATTCTAAAGAGGCTATCAATACGTATGGAGTGTCTAAGGGCCTCCAGCTTTCAATTAAACGTTTAAGTAAGTGTCATCCGTTTCATCCCGGTGGAATTGATGTATTAAAAGGAGAATGTTAATGAATTTTGGACCTATAGTAATGTTAGTAGATAGAGTGATGATTCCGTTTCTAGAATTTTCTTATAATAATTTAATTCCTAATTATGGGTTTGCCATAATTTTGCTGACATTAATTATTAAGCTGTTGTTTTATCCATTAATGAACAAGCAATATGCAAGTATGAAGGCGATGCAAAATATTAGCCCTGAAATGAAAATTATTAGAGAGAAGTTTAAAAAAGATCCTCAGCAAATGCAAAAAGAAATGTTGAAATTGTATAAAGAACATAAGGTTAATCCTATGTCGGGATGTTTACCGATGATTGTTCAAATACCTTTCTTTCTGGCCATTTACTCCACAATTTTAAGTGACTCGTTTAAGGCGCTTATTACAGCACCAGGTATTAACAAAGGGCTATTTTCGTTTTGGATTAGCGACCTTTCTGTACCTGACGGCACCTATATTTTACCGGTAACGCTGGCTATATTTACTTTTTATTCTCAAAAAATGATGATGGTTGATCCTAAACAAAAACAGTTTCTCTATCTGTCTCCTATTTTGATATTAGTATTTGGTTTAAAACTTCCTGCTGGAGTTCTACTTTATTGGTCAGTCTCAACTTTATTGTCTACCATTCAGCAATTGGTAGTTACTAAGGGGCCGTCTAGTGCAGGAAGTGATGTTATAGACGTTAAGGTCATAGAAAAAACGTCAAAACCGAAGAAAGCAAAATCATTAGAAAAGGGAAAATCTCAGAAAAAAGACAGAGAATAAAGAAACAGAAAATACAAATAAAAAGCAAGGAATTTAAAGGAGAGAAAATTATGAACGAGAAAAAAGGACTATTTGGATCATTTAAGAGTTGGATTGGAGGAGGAGATTTTTCTGAAGAAGAAAAGCAACAACGTGAACACGCTAGAGCTCAAAATGCTGGGTCAGAACAAAATAATAGACAGACTGAAGAAAGCGTAGACGAAGGGGTTTCTCAAGAAGTTGAATTGTATTGTGTTGAAAAATTAGAAGAGTTACTAAGTATGTGTCAGTTTAGTGGGAAAGTTAAAGCTAAAACTGATAGACGACGACTTGTACTAGAAATTTTTGATGCTGGAGAAGATACTGGTCGACTTATTGGAAAGTCTGGCGGAACTGTAGAGTCTCTTCAAATACTTATTAGAGGATTTGTTGTGAGAAAATTCCAAGAGAATTCTCGTATTTTAATTGACGTTGAAGGGTATAGAGGACGACGATTTTCTCAAGTAAAATCAAGAGCTCTTAAAGCCGCTGAAGCTGTTAAAAAAGACGGTAAACGTACACCACTTGAACCAATGAATTCATCTGAAAGACGAACAGTACATATGCTTTTTGAAAAAGACAACAAGGTGCAAACTGTTTCTGAAGGTAGAGGCCAAAATCGTCGCGTTGTTCTAGAAAGTCGTGATTGATTTTAACGACACCATTGCCGCCATTGCCACTCCCTTAGGGCGAGCTGGTATTGGGGTAGTTCGTGTGTCTGGTGAACAAGCACTTTCTATGGCTTGTTCACTTTGCCCTAATCTAAATGGGTCCACTATAGAACCTAGACGTGTCTTATTTACCCCTTTTAAAAATCCGAGTAATGGCGACCTTATAGATGAAGGTTGTTTTATCTATTTTAAGGCGCCTCAGTCTTATACAGGGGAGCATGTTGTTGAACTTCAGTGTCATTCTAACCCCTTTATTCTTAATCAAATTTTAAGCCATTTACAGGCCTTAGGTGCGCGCCTTGCCACTGCCGGGGAGTTTACTAAGCGAGCGTTTTATAATGGAAAGATGGACTTAAGCTCTGCCGAGTCAGTCATTGACCTTATTGATGCTAATAATCAAAATGCTCATCAGGTGGCACTTTCTCATATCCAAGGACGGTTATTTGAAAAAATCCAAGGGATTCGTAAGCAACTCATGACGGTACTTGAACAAGTAGAGGGAAGTATCGACTTTCCTGATGAAGTTGAGCCAATTAATAAAAGTGACACACTTCAAAAGTTAGAAACTTGCCGTGAATTGTTGGCCGCTATTATTAAACAGAAAGATTTTGGAGAATGGGTTAAGTCTGGTGTTAAAGTGGTTATTGTTGGGCGCCCTAATGTTGGGAAGTCCTCTTTATTTAATCAGCTGGTAGGTAAAGACCGCTCTATTGTAACCAGTACACCCGGAACTACTCGTGACTATATTGAAACAGATATCCAATTAGAGTCTCACCTTATTAGGTTGATAGATACCGCTGGTATTAGAGAATCGGAAGACCATATTGAGCAACTTGGTATCGAGAAAATAAAAGAGCTTATGTCAGGCGCTCACATTGTGTTGTGGGTTTTAGATCACTCTGAACCCTTTACCCAAGAAGACGAACAAGTGATGGGTGTTGTTAAAAATCACCCCGCTTTAATTTTATTGAAAAATAAATCCGATTTACCCTCCCGGTTAAACTTAGAGAACCGTTTCTTAGAAAACCTAACAGTAAATTTATCTATTAAGAATGATGAAGGCTTAGGGGACTTAAAATTAGCCATTACCCAAACCATTCAATCTCACTTAAAAGAACTTGATTTAGATCTCCTTTGTAATCAGCGGCAACTTGCTTGTATAGAGTCCGTTTTAAGCTCTCTCAACTCTTTTGTAGATGGACTAAAACAGGACGCATTAGAGGACGATGTTTTAGCGATTGATTTGAAAAATTGTATTTTAAAATGTGGAGAAATTACTGGGGATGAAGTGTCTGAAGAAGTGTTGGATGGGGTGTTTTCTCGATTTTGTGTGGGTAAATAGACTTTGGATTTTTTAATTTTATTTGTCACCGGTGTTTTTGTTTCTCTAATTAATGTTGTTGCAGGAGGGGCCTCTTTAATTTCTTTACCTGTTCTAATCTTTTTAGGCGTTCCTCCCCTTATTGCTAATGCTACTAATAGAGTTGGTATTGTGAGTCAAAATATTTTTTCGGTTTATGGATTTCATCAAAAAGGAATTAATTTAATAAGATTTAGTTTGCCGCTAGCAGGGTGTGGAATTGTAGGGGCCGTTATAGGCGCTAGAGTTGCCGTAGACATTCCTGATCATCTCTTTAAGAGTATTCTAGGGGTGGTGATGGTGATGATTGTTGTAGTGATGATTTATGATCCTATAGACAAAATAAAGCAGGGTGACGAACGGCTTACAGGCAAGTATTGGATTTTTAGCGCGATTACTTATTTTTTTATTGGTGTTTATGCCGGATTTATTCAAGCCGGGGTTGGCCTGCTTTGTATTACGACTAATGTGCTGATTAATAAAATGGACTTAGTAAAAGCTAATTGTGTGAAAGTGACAGTGGCTTTTTGCTATGCATTAACGTCGATTATGGTTTTTGTTTATTATGATATGGTGTGGTGGTCATATGGTTTAGCCCTTGGAGCAGGCACGGCTGTTGGTGGATGGTTTATGAGCAGATATAGTGTTAAAAAAGGGCATAAGTGGCTTAAGAATATGCTATTGCTAGTGATTGTATGTATGGCTATTTGGCTGTTTATATAACTTTATTTAAGTTATTTTTTATCAGATTTTTCTGAAGGGGTTCCCTCAAAATACCAATCTGCGAAAGGGTCGCTGTGTTCTCCGGTCTCTTCTACAAATCTGGCAAATTGTTCTTCAAAGCTTCTTTTACTCATTCCGCTTATGTCGAATTTTTGAAATAATATAGAAAGCAATCCACTTTTTTGTTCAATATACTTTTTTACGTGATGACGGTTCTATTCATCTGGGTTTGTAGTTTTTAGCGTATCAAGTTCTCTTTGTGCTCTTAATTTTTTAATCGCAGCTTCTCGAGATTCCCTTATATTAGGGGGCTTTCTTGTGGTTTCTGTCAATGCGGTACTAGAATCAAAGGCGCTTTGGTCAGGAAGTGGTGGTTGTAGTGTCAGAAGCGCTGGCCCCGTTGGTGTAAAAGAAAGCATAATAGATCTCCATAAAAGTTAAATTTTAGGTAAATAATAGGTAATTTCAAAGGGGTTTATAAAATTATGCCGCGTCTTTTTTGTCTGAGATCGTCTTCCCAGTCCATATTTTGTTTAAAAACGCCTTTGCCGCGCTTGTATATTTTGGTGTTGTTGATGTCTAGAATTTGGGCAGAAATGGTGGACTGATTGAGCATGTCTTTTGGAACCGACATGCCGGTGACCATTACTTTTATTTTGGCGACTTGT
>QFBU01000098.1 GCA_003265975.1 Candidatus Marinamargulisbacteria bacterium SCGC AAA071-K20 | reverse complement strand
TTCATTACCTGCGGCGGTTACCCAGTTGTCGTTTGATTGCTATCGTACTTATTTATTGGAAGTGGTTAAAGAATAAAATGTCTTAATCTTCTAGTTTAACCCAATCACGTTTCGCTTTTGTCCATTTCATATGTGACACTCTTGCTACTCTAGTCATGTCTTTTTCGCTAAACTCTATAACGCCGTCCATAATATATTTTACGTTGTTCAGTACCTTTTCTTCGACGGTACCTTCTTCCATTAAGAACAATGTAGTAACGCCTCCAAAGGCCATTGCTGTACGCGCTATTTGATTTATAAAGCGTTGTACAGAGGAGAGTTCAAAATTAATCAGCAAACTTGAAATGGAGTCGATTATACGTCTCCCTCCTCCTTTTTCTTGTACTGTGTGACCTAAGTCAAAGCTGGCATCAGAAATAATGCCAGATAGTTGGTTTAACTCTAAAACCCCGGTAACGGCAAAAGCTTCATCTTCGGGTTGAGAGAGTGACGACCAAGAGTAGGCATCTACAAATCGTATATTTGAGCTTCCTTCATAGTCATCTATTGGATGCGGTAAGCTTTCTTCTAATTTTAAGCGTATCTTTTTTGGGTCATCGTCTATAGCCACCCATAAACATTTTTCGTCACCTAGTAGTCCGTTGATGATAAAGTTCCTAGCGAAAGACGATTTTCCTATCCCGAGTGGTCCTATTAATAAAATGTTAGATCCTTTCGGAAATCCACCATATAAATTTTGGTCCAGAGAAGGATATCCTGTTGGAACGCAATCAAATTTGACAGTGGTTTCAGGAACTGGAGTAGGTGGTTCCGTTGGATGTGGGTTCTTTACCTTGGACTGATGTTTTACAAGTAGTAACTTTGCTTTATTTTTTAACTCTTCTACGTTGAATGGCTTTATTACATAGTCGTCAGCGCCTTCTTCAAATCCAGTAATTTTATTATATTCATCACCTAGCGCAGATAATATTATTATAGGTGTGTTTTCGATTCCTTTTGTGTTTCTTACCGTTCGGCATACTTCAAACCCATTCTTTTTAGGCATCACAACGTCTGTAATGATTAGATCTGGTTTATGTTCTTTTGCTTTTTGTATGGCTATTTCGCCGTCTTCAGCGGTAATTACTTCAGCTTCTAGTTCTTTAAGCATTACGCCTAATAGAAGTAGAATATTTGATTCATCGTCTGCGATTAGTATTTTGGTCATTTAAATGGGCTGTCTTAATACAACGCCTCTGTCTGGTAGAATTTCGAAACTGTATTCTGTTAAATCTATTCTTGTACCTCTCATTTTACGTATACCTATAGTTCTTATTCGTTTGTTATTAAGCTTAACTAATTTCAAAGTGATGATACCTGAACAAGCAAACTCCTCAATTCCCACGCTACTTACTTTTTCGGATCCTACTGGTACATAAGAGGTCATTAATGTTGTACAGCCTGTATTGTTTTCTACAGAAAATATTAGTTTTCTTATGTACTCAACCACGTTTGGAAAATCGGCATCTGAAAATATTAATGGTGCCACAGGGTCAATTGCTAGTCGAGAAACGCCATTGTTTTTGACATAACTAAGTATCAGATCAATCACTTTATTTACATCTATACCTGACCCCTTTGTGTCTGAAGTAGCGAAGTATTGTGTAACATCTATTATTTGAAGGGCGCCACTCTCTAAAAAAGGAGTAATATTCCATCCTAAAGCCTCAGCATCCATAATTACATGTTCGGGTTTTTCGTCTATTGAAATGTAGACACATTTTTCGCCGAGCGAAATACCATGGAGTAGATATTGGAGCGAGAAAATAGTTTTTCCTGTCCCTGGTTCGCCAGATACTAGATAAGCGCGACCTTTTGGGATGCCGCCATATAAAAGCTTATCAAAGCCTTCAATTCCTGAGTCAATTTTTTCCATGATAGTAATATCACTATAGGGTAAGTCATAGAGAAAAGTCAAAAATTATGCTTGTTCTGAAATACGTGAGATTTGGTTTTGATTTTTAAGTCGTGAAGTATCGACCATGATTTCCATTTTGTTCATACTTGCTAGGTACTCAGCTATATTAGCGTCTAATTTTTCTATTTGTTCGTTTTCGTCTGAGTTTATGTGGCTTAAGTCGGTTGCAGTGTCGAATATGTCGGATGTGAATTCTGATATATTTTCAATGTTTAATCCCTGTGGTTGGGCTGATATCGATGGTGATATTGATGTCATTGCGCACTCCTTGCTTGTAGGTGTTTATACCCACTTTTAGAGTATATTAAACCATCTTTTTTTCTTTTGTGCTTGATTCAGTGTCTTTTGTTTTTAATGCTTATGTTGTTATAGCTTTGATTTAATTGGTATTTCTGGACCGTTTATTCACATGGTTACTTTCTTTCTTTGAGAGTCGCGGGATCGTCATAGTTTTGTTTTTTTTCTTTTTGGTTTTTTTTTTTTGGTTTGGTGCTTGTAACCATGTTTTCACGTGAAATTTTCTTTCTTTGAGAGTCGCAGGATAGTTATTGTTTTGTTTTGTTGCTTAAAACCATGTTTTCACGTGAAAACTGTTTTTCATGGCCTTTGTTTTTTATTAGTGTTATACTTTTTGTAATGGTTACTCAATCTGTTTCACAAGTTTTAGAGAGAGAAAAAGTGTCTTCTACGCTTGCTCGTACTATCGCTGTTGTTAATCAAAAAGGTGGCGTTGGTAAGACTACTACAGCTATTAATTTAGCCGCTTCTATTGCTCAGCAAGGCAAGAAAGTTTTGCTTGTTGACCTGGATCCTCAAGCAAATGCTACCTCTGGAATTGGTCTTAAACCTGACGAGTTGGAATTTAATTTGTATCATTTATTTGTTGATAAAGAATACCAGGATCGGGTTTTGTATCCTTCTCCTTTTGATAATTTGCACGTTATTCCGGCGTCTCGTGATTTAGCCGGAATTGAAATAGAGCTGGCGGGGCATGTTTCACGTGAAACATATCTTCGAGATCGACTTTCTCACTTTAAAACATTCTATGATTATATTATTTTAGACTGCCCTCCTTCATTGGGTGTTCTTACTGTTAATGGGCTGGCTGCTGCTGATCGGGCACTCATACCATTGCAGTGTGAGTATTTTGCCATGGAGGGGTTAGCTGGGCTTGTCCGAACTTTAACTGAGATTAAAGAAAGCCTAAACGCTGGTTTAGAAATTTTGGGAATAGTTCTTACTATGTTTGACCAGCGAACTACATTAAACAAACAAGTTGTTGAGAATGCTCGACAGTTTTTTAAAGGATTGGTGTTTGATACTATTATTCCACGTAATATTCGTCTCACTGAGGCGCCTAGTCATGGAATACCAATATCATTGTATCAACCCTATTCTAAAGGGGCGATTGCCTACGATTATTTAGCAAAGGAGGTTCTTGAACGTGTCTGAAACAAATATGCCAAGATTAGGAAAAGGATTGGAGGCTTTGATACCAAAGTCGTTTTTAGCATCTGGGAGAACTATCACTCAGATTCCAATTTCAGAAATTAAAGCGAATGCTTATCAACCGCGATTGACCTTTAATGACGACTCATTAAAAACTCTTGCTCATTCCATTAAAACGCATGGTTTAGCGCAACCTATTATCGTTCGTCGTTCTGGTAATGACGGGTATGAATTGGTAGCAGGAGAACGTCGTTTTAGAGCCTCAATGTTAGCTCAAATGGACCGTGTTCCAGCTATTATTAGAGATATGTCTGACAAAGAATCTTTGCAGTTGGCCATGATTGAAAATATTGACCGAGAAGACTTAAATGCTGTGGAAGAAGCTAAAGGCTATCAGCGCTTAATCAATGAATTTGATATGACACAGAAAGAAGTTGCCGATATTTTTGGTAGAAGTCGGTCGGCTGTTTCTAATTTACTTCGTTTATTGGTGCTTCCAGATATTGTTCAACAGTCTGTAGTCGATAACTTAATTTCTGAAGGTCACGCTAGGGCTATGCTTGCTATTGAAGACCAATCTCGACAGGTTGAATTGCTTGAGCAGATCGTTACTAAAAAACTTTCTGTAAGAGAAGTTGAGGGAATTGTAACTGGGTTAAAAGTTCAGGGTGAGGCAAAGAGCACAAGGCGAAAACGATTATTTACTACAGTAGAAGACGAATTGAAGAATAGGCTAGACTTACCTGTTAAAATCACAGGAGATTTGAATAAGGGTATGGTTTCTCTTAAATTTAAAAGTAATGAGGAGCTTGAAAAGATTCTTTTGATTTTAAGTCAGGAAACTACTGTTTCTGTATAAATCTGATTGATTGATTCATTCATTCATTTGTAGCGTCTTACACTTGTCTGGCATT
>QFBU01000097.1 GCA_003265975.1 Candidatus Marinamargulisbacteria bacterium SCGC AAA071-K20 | reverse complement strand
TCAGTTTATATAAAACACCCCGAAAACCCAATCCATTTTAATGTTGAGCTAAAAGGAAAATATACTGCAAAAACGACACTACCAGTTGTTCAAAAAGTTGTACCTAAAAATCAACACAAACACATTACATTTTCGTCATTCAGGAGTTCAAATATTAACTATCTCATTGCAGCAGTCTCAGAGTTAGGCGACCTTAAACTTAGTATCTTAATGGACGATGAATCAGCTGCCATAAATGAAGTAGATGATAGTTTTATTAAGTTAGACAAATTAGCTGAGTTAATAAAGGCCTCAAAAGGAAAAATAAAAAGCATTGGATTGTGGCAAAAACAGGTCACCCATTCAACACTACAAACACTAGTAAGTTATGGAGTAGAGCAAGTAAACATTTTTTCAATTAACAGATTGCAAGCCGGTGAAAAAACAACATCTTATCCAACAACAGTTGCAGAACTCAGCCATTTCGTGTCGATGTTTTCCGAACTTAAAACGGTATGGTTTTTTGTTGACTCCCCAAACATCACACAAAAATTAACCCAATCCAAAGCAATCAGTAATTTATAAATTCAAAAAAAAGAAACGCCGAAGGGGGCCTAAATTTTCAGGTGAATTTTATGATCATAAATGAACCTAAAAATTTAGGTTCCATTGGGTGTTTTGGGATCTCCCCAATTAAATGGGTTTGAAGATTATCATCAGTCTTATTATTTGAGCTGATTTATCCTTGATAGGAAACACATTCATAATAAGTTTCTCGTCATTACGAATGGCAATAACCTTACCTATAACTTTCTGTTCAAACTCTATAGCATTATCAAGAGACTCGAGTAATTTTTCGTTAGTAATTTTACGAACGATAGCTTTACCAATGATCTCACCTGGCACTAACTTTAGCATTTGCTCGGCGACATGGTTTACGTAGCTTACTACTTTATGACTATCTACAAACATAACACCTTCCGAAATATTATTAAGGAGTGTTCTGGATGTATCTAACTCTAAAGAAATTCGAGCCGTTTTCATGTTATCAAAAGCCTTATACAAAGAAAAAATAGACGCTAAATTTTTAACCAAGCTGTCATAATTTTCTTTAGCACCAAAATGTTCAAAGTTATCTTCTAACTTTCTTTCAATAAGCGAGTCGTCCATAACTCCTTTAACACGTTTCACAAAGCGGTTTGAGTCTAGATAAAATAAACCGGTAACCGCCAATAAACAGCCAGAAATCATA
Organism: Candidatus Marinamargulisbacteria bacterium SCGC AAA071-K20; assembly: GCA_003265975.1. Taxonomy (GTDB): domain Bacteria; phylum Margulisbacteria; class Marinamargulisbacteria; family AAA071-K20; genus AAA071-K20. The sequence goes on along the minus strand of QFBU01000097.1, from coordinate 3,122 downwards.
CCAATAACTCTAATATCAAGTTGGCTTAGAAAGCCTATCATCGAAATCGGAGCGTATAGTTCTAGTTGATAGTGATGTACAAAGGCCTCTAATAAAAAGTAAATCGCACAAGAAAGTACAAAAAGTTGTAGCAAACAAAATAAGATTGTTTTTAAAAGGAGGGGTATTTTATGATAAAAATAATTAAGCATCTTTTCCTAACACGGTCATAAACCTATTCAGATTGTCATCGGTTCCTGCAACTACCAGTAAGTCTTCTTTCTTTAAGACGTATCTTGGATCAGGAATATCTGTCATTTGAATTTCGTAACTCACTTCACCATCATCCATAATCTCCGGATTTCTTGTCTTAATACCTACTATATTAATACCATATTGAGATCTAATATTACTATTTTCTAAAGTTTTACCTACGAGTGGGTCTGGAACACTAATTTCTATCAAAGAATGTCGATTAGAAATAGCCACATAACGGCCTACCCCTTGCGACGAAATAGTGTTGGCTACTTGAGATCCCATTTCTTCTTCAATACTAATCAAGTTTTTAATGCCCATCGACTTCAATATACTTTCTTGAAGCGTATTAATTTGTCTCACATATATTTCTTGGATATTCATACGTTGCAGTAAAGCAGTCGTTAACAAACTAGACTGAACATTAGCCCCAAACGCAACAACAGCTTTGTCCACAGTGTCAATATTAACCGCTCTCATCGCTTTTTCATCGGTGGCATCTAATATAACAGCTTGAGACACTAAGTCTTTAATTTCGGTAATAATATCTTCGTTTTTGTCGACAGCCACAATTTCATACCCTTTTTGAGAAAGAGCCACAGCCAAGTGATATCCAAATTGACCTACACCAATAATAGCAATTGTTTTCATTTAAATGTCCTCATAATACAAGATCCTCTTTTGGATAAGCGTAATTCACAGTCGGCTTTGGCTTAGACAGCGCATACAAAATAGACAATGGTCCAATTCTACCGATAAACATTAACACCATTATAAGTATTTTTCCCCCATTTGATAACTCCTGAGTAACTCCCAAGGAGAGTCCTACTGTTCCAAAGGCCGAAACCACTTCAAACATGATGGGCAAAAAGCTTCCCTTTTCTATCAAAAATAAACCGTAACCAAATAAACCAATAAATAATATTGCTAAAAATAACAAGGAAAATGCTTCAACAATATTCTTTTCTTCAATGCGACGTTTCATTAAATTAACATGTCTACTAGACTTTAAGTTGCTCCAAAAAGACACTACAATTAAACCAAACGTGGTCGTTTTTATACCACCACCAGTAGACCCAGGGTTAGCTCCTATAATCATAAAAATCATCAACATTAAAAGGGTATGCCCACCAAAATAATTTAAGTTCATTGTATTAAACCCAGCTGTTCTTGAGGTAACACTTTGAAACCAAGACAATAAAAATTTATCCTGAAGTGAATATCCACTCAAAGCGCCATTAAACTCTCCTAAATAAATAACTAAAGTACCTATCACCAAAAGTAGCCCCGTCACATAAAGCGCTAGTTTAGTTTGTAATTTAATTCTCACACCAAAGTATGATTTGTGCTGATAGTAAAATAAATTAAACAATACCGGAAACCCCAAGCCACCCAATATTATTAAAAAGGAGATCGTCATTACAGTAGGTACGTGTAGGGCATGACTCACTAAACTATCAGAAAATAATGAGAACCCAGCGTTACAAAACGCAGAAATAGAATGAAAAATCGCATAAAACATTCCTTCGTTTACAGTATCAAACTGACCCTGCCAGCCCCAATACAATAAAGCGGCTCCTAAAAGTTCAAAGAATAAAGTCACCTTAAAAATAAAGAGTATGGCTTTAAACGTTTCATTTAAACTAAATGTGGCATAACTGGCTTGATACCCTTTACTCACAATTAAGGAGATTTTTTTATGGGTAACTAAACTAAGCAGAATAGAAAAAGAAATAATTCCTAATCCCCCAATTTGTATTAACAATAAGATGACAATTTGACCAAAATAAGTAAAGTCCACACCCACATCATTAACAACCAAACCTGTAACACAAACCGCCGAAAAAGACGTAAACAAAGCATCCACATAAGAGATATGACTTCCGTACGTTGTAGAGACGGGTAAACTCAACAACAAGGACCCCAAGAAAATAACAAATAAAAACCCAAACAAAAAGAGTTGTGCAGGCTTAACTTTAATAAGTTCTAGTAACTTAGAAATATGCCCAATTCGGCCTAAACAAATAAAAAATAAAGCTCCTTGCGAAATCAAATACAAACTAAAAAAAGGAAGTGTTGGGAGTAGTCCAAGTATGGGTGTGAAAATAAGTAAATCAAAAGGGCGAGAAACAAAGTACTTAAACCAATTCTTATCTAAAACAAGCCGAAGTAAAATATCAATACAAAAATAGAAGTAAATATACAGAATAAAGTTTGAAAATAAGAGTTCGTTTTGATCACTAAGTTGAAACCCAAAGTCCATGACCAATATCAAAAACACGCTTAAACTTGATAAGCCCGAAAGCGTATTTAATAAGGCTAAAACCCTTATTCTAAAGGCACTAAATAAGAGTACAACGCTATCAATTTGACGCTTAACAAAAGTTAGAAAAAGTTTCGTACCCAATTGGTTACCTTAGATTTTAGCTGATTTCCAGACGTTTTATTAAAATGAATAGCTTTAGTTTTAACACCAAATAATACAAGCCCAACCGCAGTGGCATACGCCGAGCTTTCAATAATATGTTTTATGTCTTCCGGTAATCCTTCTCTCACTTTCAATAAATATCGATTATTCAAAAAGGCGCCCAAGCCTCTTAATAAAGATCCACCACCACCAATAACCATAGTAAAATCAGGGCCTAAGTCTAAGGACATATTTTTATTTATATGCTGGAATAATTCAGACATTCTAGCTTCAATAATTTGGCAAAGCAGTAGTTTATTAACTGTTTTTCGGCCTTCTTCTAGCGTTGTAATTTCAATAGTTTCATTTGGGTCGATGGCTTTAATATTAACGTCACCATGAATAATTTTTAGTCGTTCTGCTTCAGGAATACTTACCTTCAAGCATTGCGAAATATCAGAGGTTAAAGAATTACTTCCCA
>QFBU01000096.1 GCA_003265975.1 Candidatus Marinamargulisbacteria bacterium SCGC AAA071-K20 | reverse complement strand
CGGCACCATTTATCACTAGTGTTTGCTCTTTAAAATCAAACACTGTTTTAGTTTTTTAACCATAATAGACGCTCCATTTAACGGCTATATGATAATTACAACTTATATTATTGAGAAATCCATGGTTCTTTAATCAATTTTTTCGGACACGTTCATCCATGATTTCAACTATGTTTCATAGAAGTGGCGAGAGTCAGATTAGGTAAGAATAACGTCTCACCTAATCTTCAAAATATATTCAAGCATTTAGAGAAATATAGAAAAGAGTCACGTAAATTGTACCGGTTTTAAGTTTACATTGATATATTTTCTTTAAGGGCATTGTATTTTATTATATGCTCTTTTTGAGTTATAACACCTTTTTTGATAGACTAAGGAGAAAAGGATCTCCACTCATGGGCCCTCTAAATATAAGTCCCCTTTGCTACCAAGTTCTGAAACTTCAGAATATTTCGTTTGAAAAAGAGCGAAAAAATCCATTTAAAATGATGCCGTTTCCATCGGCAGGAAAACTACAAATCGGAAATACCTCTGAAGGAAGTGGTACTGTGGTATATACAAACGGACGTTTTTTTTGTCTCACCGCAGCACACGTCCTTCCAGAGAATTGGAAAACAACCTCTCTATCATCTTCTGAAACCATGACATTTAATGTAAATGGAGGTTCATACACGCTATTACCACCACAGCAATCAGATATTATCTATAACGACATCTGTGATATTGCATTGCTCCCCATTAAATCTGACACGAACAAGCCCCCACTAATTGCAGCAAAACTAACCTTAGAGCAGCCTTCAGAGAGTTGGATGGTTCAACATCATAAAAAAGTATCTATAGGCGCCTCCATACTCCGTATGGATACCGGCAGCATCGGAAAACTCCATACTGGAGCCACACTTCGTCCAACTTATTGCAATAATAAAATCAGCACAGCCAGTCCAGGCCGTTCAGGATCCGGCTTAATCACAAGGAACAGGAAAGTCTGGGCCATTCATAGACATCGGGATAAAGACCCTTTCCAATTATCTACCGGATATTCTCTTGTGGGGGTTAGAAAAGAAGGATGCAGCTTAAACGCAGTATGGGATGAAGTCTGCTCCCAAACAACGTCACTAACCTCTAACCTATATACACTCTTACTACCTTTAGCAAACCACCTACCCACAATAGATTATGCAAGCGGTGTTTTAGACGATATAACTATCTTGAGAAGTAATGGCTCGATGAACACGTGGTACCAGCAAGAAAACAAAGGATTACCTGTAATAAATGCAAAACCATTCTTCCTTTGGAAGACATTAAAGAAACATTATTCACGTGGCTCATTCTTGAAGCATGCAGAAAAAATAAAACCTACAACCTTATGGGGAGACTCCCAATATTTAACTGTATTTCGTCTTGGAAAAAACTGTGAAGAAGCTCTAAAAGAACTCACAAAAACAAATGGGCCCAAAGTACTTAAAGTCAGCTCATATGTGACCTACAATAAAGATTTTAGTATTAGGAAGAGCAGCAGCCCAGGAAAGCCGGCATTAATAAGCGTTGGAGTTGAAAACAATAAAATTATGCATGTTTATAGGGGAGTTGCTTAAGGACTACTCCAATGGCCGAACCACTAGACTTTCTTGTGTCTGAGGCTTACTTCAGAAATTGACATGTCCAGTTCAATCATATTTATTAAAAGCGCCAGCTTTTTGATCAACTATGAAATGAGCCGTTATTTCTTTAATTTATCTATAATAACCTTCTTTTTGTGCAAATACCCTACTTATCACACTCAACTTATCTAGTAATTGAGAAACATTTTAGACCTTTCTAGACGAGTTCACTCTGATTAGCTAGACTCAATCTGTTCAAGGGGATGGTAAAAATTGGGGTACTAGTAATTCGGAAACACAGTAGGAATATGCTTTTTATGGTCGCAATTTGCGACCTTAAAGACTCCCACTCTTCTAACGTGATTAACTCGCGTTAAGCTCATGCTAAAAATAAGTAAAAACAAAACTCCCCAAGGATTGGGGCTAGGTATTCGACTTCCCAACTCCTAAACTAATATTATAATTTTTAACCGTCTTAAAAAGACGATCATTACCTTCATCACTAAGTTTGGAGCAGTGGGCTGGTTGTTTGATGGGTCCCGACCAAGTTACTCCGAGTGTAATATTATGATATTCACCGGAATAATCCTCCGTAGGGACCGGAGATTGATTTCCAATCCCCCTAATTAATCCGTCAGGCCGTATATAAATGTTTAGACCCGCACCTGATCCATTAAAAGATTCGTCCAACATAGCTCTTGTTGTAGCTGGATTTTTTAGAGTCTCCATATTTTCATTCAATATCTGATAATTGTTGTTATTAAGGCTAATTATTTTATTGAGTATTTTCATTTCACGTCCCTATAAGTTTGCTTAATCTTTCTATTACCTGTGACATACTTATCCTATCGTATGGGTTGGGGTTTAGCATATCATCAATAAGCTCTAGTAAGCCCTGATCACTTATATCCACTTGATCAGAAAGATATCCCACGCTCATCTTAATATGTTCTTCAGAAAGTAATACTAGCTGCCCAGTAGCCTCGACTGCTGTTTTTGGGTTTTTTGTAATATAACAATCATTACCATCCTCATCTTTACCTATAAATAAGGATTGGGGTAATACACCTCCTGAAAGTGTTTCAAATAAAACAACGCCAAAGGAAAAAACATCTTCTTTGTTTTTTCCAATTTTATCAATCCTTTCTTGATTAAGCTCATAATATTGATTCATAATTTCAAGTATCTTGTCCTTCTGAATACTATAATCAACACTTAGCCAACTTACAAAATCCGCATTTTCAGAAGGGTTTGTAGAGACATAGTGTTTTTCTGTAACAATAGAACGAGAGATTGCTTGTTTTAATATTGCATCTACATCCTGAAGACCTTCAATAGATTCAAGACTAGGATAAAGTGTATTAAACGCTATAACCCTTTCTGGTGCAACATAAGAAGGTGAAAACGACGTATCAGGAATTTCTTGAACTTCTCGAGAGAGTCCAAAATCAATAACTTTAGCTACGAAATCGCCCTCTGTGCCTTTTCCAATTAATAAATTGCCCGGCTTAACATCTCCATGTACAATATTTGTTTCTAAACAATGATTTAGTCCACCTGCTATTTGTTGTGCGAGTAAATAAAATTCGTTAAGTTGTTCTAAATTTTCAGAGAAATCAAAATGAAAATTAAATGGTTTTGCTTCTTTAATTAGTTCAGAAAAAACAATGATCATTGGTTCGCTTTTGGTATTTTCAACTACTGCAACATCATGTAGTTTAATAACACCTGGATGGGAAGCTACTCGCAAGGCTATATTAATTTCTTTCTGAATAGTATCAATTGAAATACCTGGTCGTAATTTTATTTTCTTTGCTGCATACACATTTTGATCGGATATAGATTTGGCAAGCACAACCTTACCATATCCTCCTCGACCAAGATGATGTTTGGTATCTAGCTTTTCTCCAGTTGCTGCTCTGCTTTTTATCATTTCATAACGTAAACCCCCTACCGATGTATATGTAGTATAAGATTTAAAATTTTCTGGTTTACGATTGAGCCTATTTTTGCTTGGCTGCTTGTTAGTTCCATTCAAAAAGTTGCTATGAGCACTAATGGAAAACATACCTATTACCTTCCTTGTCTACTAACTTAGAGTCTATCTATAGTTATCGATAAATTTTATGAAATATTTCATAAAAAAAACGCTTCCTTTTACATTCATTCCCATGTCCACCTCATTCCTAAACATGGGACTTTCCCATAAATGACCCATAGTATTGATTTTAATTCTCATCTATTTTTAAAGTATTATCGAAACAAAGTCTTGAATACCAAACCACCCTTAACTCGTAGGAATGTGTCTTTGGTTTGGCAGAAATATGCTCGGAAGATTGGGCGTTTCGATGGGAGTCCTCATTCTAGTCGGACGACACTTGCTACTCACGCACATGAGAATCCTAATATTAAGTTATCTCATATTCAGCATACCTTGGGGCATACTAGTATTCAGTCTACTCAGAAATATACTAAGAGTGTTGATGATCATAAGAATAGTGCTAGTTTTGCGGTGAGGTACTAACAATGTCTGAGTCTCCCCCTAGATTTATCTATGGGGAGATTAGCTACATGATGGTACAGTATTTTGATCCGATAGGTTTCGAACCTGGATCACCTCTCCTAGCTGACAATGCTTCTATATATTTCTCGCCCATTGTCTCCTGTGCCATTGATAATTCAGGAATGAAAGTCTTGATGTGTTGATGGATATCTGATGGAAGGGAAGGCTTTAACCTTTTAAATTCTGAAAACCCTATCCTTTCATCTCTAACCTCTTGAAATTGATCAATTAAGTCTTG
>QFBU01000095.1 GCA_003265975.1 Candidatus Marinamargulisbacteria bacterium SCGC AAA071-K20 | reverse complement strand
TTCATAAAGTGCATCACGCTGAAAAAGACTTAGATGTAAGCTCAGGCCTTAGATTTCATACGATAGAAATGTTGATCTCTATGCTTATAAAGTCTTTAGTTATTATAGCCATTGGAATTCCGGTAAAAGCGGTTCTTGTCTTTGAAATCATTCTGAATGGTATGGCTATGTTTAATCATAGTAATTTATTTATCCCTGTAAAAATTGATAATTGGTTGAGAAAACTTGTAGTCACTCCCGACATGCATCGTATTCATCATTCTGTTGACATGAAAGAAGCTAATTCAAACTTTGGATTTAATTTGTCAGTATGGGATTTCTTGTTTCGAACTTTTACTAAAGACCCAAAACAGACTCATGAAACGATAGAGTTAGGCGAACCTGGATCGAAGGACGTAAATAAGCAGTCTCTTTGGTGGATTTTGACTTATCCGTTTAGAAAAAATATATAAATTAACTAAGAAATTGAGGTATTAATGCTAATTTCAGAGGGTAAAACGATGACTGAGATAGGAAAGGGGCTTGGAATTAACGTTAAAACAGCAAGTACCTATAGGTCCCGAATTCTTACAAAGTTAAAAATTTCAAATAATGCAGATATTGTACGATATGCTATTCGTTGGGAACTTACTCTAAATTAAGTGCGTTATTTATACAGCGAGTAAAACGGTAGTCTCTATCAATTCTTGAGAGTCTTTAATAGTGACGCTGTAGTCTTCAACTGAGCCAGCATTAATAAGATCCCCCATTACAATTTCTATTCTTTCGGCGTCTTCTTTGGTTGCAGCGACGTCTAGCTTTTGAACCGGGTGCTTCATATTTTTCTGAGCTTGTGTTTTAGCCCCTCTAATTTCTGTAAGTACAATTATCGCTTTTTCAACAAGAGCGTCCTTAATTGGTTTTTCAATGTCTTTAAAATCATCACCTGTGGGCCACGCTTCATTGTGTATTGACGTTTTTTCAGAGTCTTTTGCAAATGACCAAGACCATACTTCGTCAGTAATATACGGAATGAATGGCGCTAATAACAATAGAAAGGTTTTAAGCGAATATTTTAATGTGGCTTGTGCTGACCGTCGTTTTGCCTGGTCTTCTTCTTTGTATGCTCTGGTCTTTACTAACTCAATGTAATGATCGCAAAACTGCCAAAATTCGGCTTCGGCTCTGTCTAATGCATTGGCATAATTAAAATCTTCAAATTGTTTACCGCACGTTTCTATTAATGATCTCAGTGTATTTATGTAATCTCTGTCTACTTCTACTGTGATGTCTTTTTCTGTTAGGTTGTCGGCATCTGCAATTTGCATCATTACAAATTTAGACGCGTTAAATAGTTTCGTCACTAACTTTTTACCAATCGCAAAAACAGACTCTTCAAATGCAGTATCGGCACCCAAACGTGCTTTTGCAGACCAATATCTAATAGCGTCTGAGGAATACTCGTCTAAAAGTTTTCCTGGCGTAACCACGTTCCCCTTCGACTTACTCATTTTCTTACGGTCAGGGTCTAATACCCATCCGCTAATAGCTACATTTTTCCAAGGAATTTCACCTTCGTGCATCCATGCTTTGGTGATGGTATAAAAGGCCCACGTTCTTATAATTTCGTGAGATTGTGGACGAATATCCATTGGGAATACTTTTTTATGTCTATCTTCGTCTTGGCTCCAATGACTCATTAATTGTGGTGTTAAAGACGATGTTGCCCAAGTGTCCATAACATCTGGGTCTGCTATAAATTTTGTTCCTCTGTCTGCTTCTGTGAATCCTTCTGGACAGCTCGACATAGGGTCGGCTGGGAGTTGTTGTTTTGTAGCGAATATTGGGTTTTGATAGTCGGGTTCTCCGTTACTTAAAACCGGATACCATACAGGAAACGGCACTCCAAAATAACGTTGTCTACTCATACACCAATCTTGATTTAATCCTTCAACCCAATTGTCGTAACGTGTTTTCATATAAGGGGGATGCCAAGCAATTTTGTTTCCTTGCTCCAGTAGTTCTTTTTTGTGGTCCAGTATTTTTATGAACCATTGTCTGGTTGGAATGAACTCGATAGGGGTGTCACCTTTTTCGTAGAATTTTACAGGATGATCAATGGCTTTAGGGTCGTTTTTCATGGCTTTATCATCACCTGACACATTACTGTCTGGCTTTGAGAGTAAGTCGGCCATTAGTTTGTGGGCTTTCTTAATTCTAAACCCTTCAATTTCTTTATAGTTTTCTGCTGCTTTATTTGCGTTTTCGCTTGTAAATGGTGCTTTTCCAAACTCAATAGGAAGAAGCTTTCCGTTTCGCCCTATGATTTGCTTGATAGGTAAATGTTGATTTTGTTTCCAGAACTCAACGTCCATAGCGTCACCAAAGGTACATACCATTAATATTCCGGTCCCCTTTTCTGGGTCAGCATGGTCGGCGGCAAGAATCGGCACCTTAGAATGGAATAAAGGAGTGATGGCATATTTACCGAAGTACTTTTTGTATCGTTCGTCTTCGGGATGAGCGACTACTGCTATACAAGCCGCTAATAATTCTGGTCGAGTAGTTGAAATATTAAACTCGCCCCCATCTTCAATTTGAAAAGTAATATCGTGATAAGCGCCTGGACGTTCTCTGTCTTCGAGTTCGGCTTGGGCTACTGCCGTTTGAAAATCTACGTCCCACATCGCAGGAGTTTCGTTGTTGTATACAAGGTCTTTTTCTACGAGGTCTAAGAATGATAACTGCGACATTTTTCGGCAATGATCGTCAATTGTGGCGTATTGTAAGTCCCAGTCTATTGATAACCCAAGCTTTCGCCAAAGGTGTTCAAATACAGCTTCGTCTTCTTTAGTTAATTGTGAGCAGGCCTGTATAAAGTTTTCACGTGAAACTTCTTCGTTATCATCACCTTTTTCACTTTTCTTTGGTTTCCAGTTGGCGTCGTAGGCTATATTTGGATTACAAGAAATTCCGAATACGTTTTGTACGCGTCGTTCTGTTGGTAATCCGTTGTCATCCCATCCCATTGGATAGAAAATTGACTTGCCTTTCATACGTTGGTAGCGAGCCACTACGTCTGTTTGTGTGTAGCTGAATACGTGTCCGATGTGTAGAGATCCTGAAACTGTTGGAGGTGGAGTGTCTATACTAAACGTGTTTTCTCTGTTGGCTGTAGAGTCCCATTTGTTGGTCCCCTCAGTTTCCCAGTGGTCTCTCCACTTTTGTTCTGAGTCTATATGGTTGTATTTTTTTGGCAGTTCGCTCATACGGAAATACTAGCCCAGGTTGCTGCTTTGAGCAAGACCTAGGCAGGTATTTGAAAACTATAAGGATGAAATTTAGATTTAAAGCCCAAACCTTGTCTGGAGCTAGTCCCTCCCCCACTCAAGGGCAGAGAACCCCGGCACCTGATGTCTGTTATAATTATTTTTATGTCACTCAAAAAAATTTCTAAGTGGTTAACAGGACAAAAAAAAGAACTGTCTGCGACCGAACATCTCGCTTATTTATTTAAGGTTAGTAAATACCCATATATTCATACAAAAACGCTTATCCCTTGTACAGACCCAGGTGTGATTAACTCTAACCGTCACCTAGTTGTAGAAAAAGTAGGTCAGGCCTTACTTACCCATGTGGTTTATCAACTTCACCTGCCCCATCATATTACTGCCAAAAAAAATAACCGAGAATTTAACTTTAAACCCGCACTCATTAGTGTTGTTAAAGACATATTAAATTTTAAATTACCTGAATCAGAAGAACTATTAATTAGTGCTGATAATTTTTTGATCACTCTATTTAGAGTAGGCATTGTTGACTTACTTATTTGCCTAAGAAAACCCGACTTAGCCGAACTTGCCATACAAAGAGGATGCTCACTTACCCATACTATTTTAGAGCGGTTCACTATGCTTCATCTTGCTACTCTATATGGCTATAAAAAATTAATAGAAATAATCTTAAAGAACACTAAACTTAAGGCGACTTCTGTAGACGCGTTAGGAAATACACCTCTTCATTATGCCAGCATGGTTCATCATCAGGGCATGGAACGGCTAATTATAAAGGCGGCCGAAAAACAAGGAATCCCTTCAGAAAAATATGAAGCAATTCAAAATAAACTCTGCGGTACTGCTCGCGATTATGCCTATAAAAAAACCCACGAAGACTATTTCGAACCTTACATTTGGGTAAAAGAAAATGAGACGATTGAAAAATGTCAGTATGATGAGTACTTAAAAAGGTTTAATGTAGGAATTTTGAGATACTCTATTCCTAATCCTCAAGTTTTAATTGATCTTATTTTATTTATGCCAGTTCACTTAGTTACAAAAACTCCTGTTCTTGATATTGAAATACCGGGAGTAGACCAAGTTTATATTGCCAAAACTAAAGACAAAGGCTGGGGCCTCTTTGCTAGAGATATTATTCGTGAGGGGACTTGTATTGGATATGCTGGAGAAATTTGTAATCTTTTAGACTTAGAGGGGAAGAACTTTGCCAGAGGGCTTGTTAATCCATACTGCATCGACTTTAATC
>QFBU01000094.1 GCA_003265975.1 Candidatus Marinamargulisbacteria bacterium SCGC AAA071-K20 | reverse complement strand
ACTATTAGTGTTTTTAGAGGAAAGGAAGTCCAACCCCTAGCCCCAATCCTTGGGGAATTTTGTTTACCGGACACTACTGTTCTCTTATATCATAGCTCAATTAGATCAGGTGAGACTTTCCAATTAACCCGTTTTGAGCCGTTTCGGGGGAATGTGCAATTTTACCCTTATTAAAAGAGAATCGTCTTTTCAAAATTTTTAACGGTAAGTACTATGTGGTCAATATGAGAGATTTTCATTTTCGAGAGAACAGGGTCTTAATAAACTCATTAACGATGATATTTCCTTGTTTTGAAAATTTTAAATGTTTTATCTTTTCAGTTGCGTGCATTATATAATATTCACTAATAATAGTATTATCTTCTTTGCTAAATGCATTGGTTTTAAATTTTTCTTTGTAATTTAGAATTTGTTTTTCTAGATCAGAGTGTATTTTAGCTTCAAATTCATTGCTAAAAATATCTCCCAAAGAAGCTATAAAAAGATTAAACTTTTTTTTATCGCTCTTTGACAATCTGTTTTCTACATCATCAAGCAATTTATCTTCCTTGCTTTTCATCCCTGTCATTTGGATTGTTATATTTTTATCGTAACTATATTCAGGAATCTTAAAAACTATGGGAGTTAATTTACTATCATAAATACTCTTAGCTATAGTAACTCCCTCAAATTTAGTTAAATAAAAAGAGTTTTTATTTTTTGAAAACTTGATTACAGTGTTTAAAGCCTGTTTATCTGGAAATATGACCTTCATATCTAGGATGCCTTTTTCAAAATCAAGTTTATTAATAACTAAAGTATTTTCAAAGGTACTATGCTTATGAGATGTAACTACAGTGCCAATGGCCCCCCAATCTACAAATAGTTGTCTTTCTAGATTTAGATGAAAATTATTATCGATATAACTTCCATTCAAAAACCATAACTCAATTTGTCTCTTACTACGTACATTATTTTCATAATGTTCTAAAGAGAAATTTGTAAGTATAGTTGCTCCGCTTTCAGAATTTGTACCAAAGTAAATATTAGTGATTTCACCTTTTGTTGATGATGAATAAGAGTAGCCGGAAATAAGTAATAATATTAAACAAAAAGATATAAAGTGTTTTTTCATGAGAATAACTATACCAATATACATATCAAAAAAAAATGATTAGTTAAATATTAATAAGGGTAAAATTGCACATTCCCCCGAAACGGCTCAAAAAAAAGGAACTCAAAAATAGCGAAGAGTCGTCTTATAGTCCCGATGGTTCTTCTAAAAGAAAAGTTCGTAGATCGGTAGATTTAGTTACCCCAGACTTTGAGTTCTAAATTTAAGAGTCTGTCTTATTAAATGTGAAAGTAAAGATATCGCTTTCAATAGTTATCGTTATTGTATAATTTTTAGCGTAAGATTCTTTCAACCGAACAACCCCAGATATAATTTGTCCTTTATCCGTGAAAGTATTTGTTTTCAGATAACCGGATGAAATATGCTTTTTTTCGTCTTTTGCCTTGTTGGTAATTCTGTCACTTTTTCTATCATAGTTAGATTCAGCTTGTAAGCTATCACCATAGCTACTCTGATATTGACTTAGAAGGTGGGAGTCTAAAGCGTAAGTGGTGTTATTGACGGCGGTTGACCATGCTTTATTTCTGTTAATTCGCTTGATTTCTTCTTTATATGAAAATAATTTAGCTGAAATAATTTCACCAGTCTCAAATAGGTCTACATTAGAGAAGATGCAATGTGCTTGTATGTTATTGACTCCAAAAATAATATTATCCTCTTCTTTGTAGCTCTTATTTAAAACACTTACATAAAGATATAGTTTGGATTTTTCATCTTTTTGAAGAGAGGTTTGGATCAATATATTTTTTGATTCTTTAATAATAAGAGGTATTCCATTTCTATATATAACCTTGGAGTTAGCATCTTTTACTGGCATATAGTTATGAAACACATTGCATCCTGATAATAATAGGCCAACGGCTATGAATATTAATAATAGGATATGGTTTTTTTTAGGCATTTTGTTTCTCCGTAATATCTTTTAGTTGAATACCGTTTTTATAATTATTAATTCTTAATAACAATACACTATCAGATAATCGAATAGTTAGCACAGACTCTTTCCTTGCCCTGTTTAAACTGTCATTTCAGCCCCCCCTGTAGTTAATAGACTTACAAAACGTCGCTTCGTTTGTTTTGCGAATTCTTGGGGATCAAAACTAAAGAAGAACTTCGGGATGTAAATGCCGCTCACGTTACGGCATTTCGAAATTTTATGCTTGAAGAGAAAAAGACGCCTGCCACTATTAATACGAGACTTAGCGCTTTATCTTCTTTATTTAATGAATTAGTTTCGAAGCAGATCATTTCTTATAACCCTGTTACTGGAGTTAAACGCCCTAAAGAAGAATATGACAAAGTTAAGTCTATTGCTTTATCTAAAGAACATGCGAAGCATATGATGGATAGGCCTGATACTAATACCTTAAAAGGTGTTAGAGATAAGGCTATTCTTTCTATACTCTTTTATACGGGATGCCGTATTGGTGAAGTGTGTAAACTGAAAGTTAAAGATAATTTTCAGGAGAAAGGGCATTTTGTTTTAGACTTCTCTATTAAGGGTGGTCGTCGTAATAGAGTGCCTATTACGCCTATGTTACAAGAGGCCATCGATAATTATTTGAATTTGATGAGTCATACTGAAGATAGGGACTCAGCGATGTTCTTACCTTTGAAGAAAGGTAAGGCCGATACGTTAATTAGACATTTAGATCAGACCGCTGTTCTTAATATTTGGAATGCTTATGAAGTTGTTGAACAGAGTACGCCTCATTCGGCGCGTACTACCTTTATTTCTACGGCTTATGAACATGGTGTTTTGAGTACGGATATTCAGAGAACTGTTGGCCATAGGGACAGCCGGACTACGGATAAATATGACCATTCGGCTAAGAGTTATTCTGCTTCGGCTACTTATAAGGTTTGGTATTAGGTATCGTTATGTGTTTTATAGATTTTAAGATGCTTCTTTTATCTCCAGTTTAGTTTCTTTTTGCTAGTTGATTAAGAATCACTTTTCTAGGAGCGCGGAACAAGTCCAAGCATAGAGGTTAAATATAGAGGCCCTGTATATTGCTACTTATTGGAAAAAGTAGCAATATGGGTACTTATATCGTTAGATATAATCGAAAGTAATAATAAGGATATCTTTATTGCAACTTATACAAGAGTTTGAGGGATATATGTCATCAAGAAACCGTATGGTTTGAAAACTTAGGAGTCTTTAATACACAAGACACTTATAAAGAAGGGATTAAACAATTTCTAGATTTTATAGGAGCTAAGTCGGTTGAAGATTTAAGAGAAATTGAAAATATTCATGTCATTCGTTTTCGAGATTATTTAACAACGTCTGGAAAAACAGATGCGACTGTTAATAACAGACTGTCTGCTATCTCCTCACTGTTTAATTTTGCGGATAGATAATATCACCAATATATCTTCCTTTTCTTTGTATTTCTAGAGGACTGAAGTTCTTCAACTAACAAATTAAGATCATCATCTGGGATACTAGGTAATTTAACTACATCAGACGTTGTCGAATAGGGAGGTGTATTTTTAAAAGGAGTTGAAGTAGAAATTGTATCTGAATCTTTTTTATCTTTAATATTTTTTAAAGAAAAATTTATTCCTAGTTCAGTTTGTAAGAAATCTTCATACACAAACGTACAATCTCTCTTTCGCAGCTTATTTTCTTTAATATTACTCTGGTGAAGATTTCTCTCAATACTCCCCGATTCATTTACGCCAGATGAGTTATAATTATCCATTACTAAAGTAATAAATCCATTTTCATTTTCATTGATTTTTAATGATTTGATTTGTGTAAAAACAGATTCTGGGCCTCTGCCAAACGTTGTGTTACTCTCCTTAATAAAATAAAACTTGCCATTGGCTTTACATGTCCCTAAAAATGGCAGAAGTTTATTTGTAGTATCTATTTTGACGGCACCAGCTTTTTTTTGTCCTAACCCAGTTGATAAGTAAAGAAGTTGTGTAGAATTTCCTATAGTAACAGAAAAAATTTGTCTTAAATTTAAGCTTCCCAAATGTGTAATGGAGTTAAAAATAGTTTCATCCAACATTGGACAGTCTTTCCATCTCTTTTGAAATTGTTGAGTTGCTCTCATATGGGTTAAAGTCATTGAGTGTGGATGACGATATTCCTCATTGTTAGGCCCTTGTTTTTCTAAAGACCTACCTAAATTAACACTCAAATAATCATCTGAAACAATGGTATGTATGAATCCACACGACTCTAATAAGGTTTGAGGAACACCTATATTATACAGCAGTTCCCCTCCACATGAAAAAGCTGTTTTTTGATTACAACTTACTTCTGACTCCCCAATATCTTTTTTTAAACTGGAAGCTTGATCATTGTCTGAGGTTACTTTCGCTACTCCCGTTGCTACTCCTGCCCCTGCTGCTCCTACTGGATTCATAATAATGCTCCTTGATTTTTTATTTCATTAAGTCTTTTTAGTCCGAGTCTTAATGATCCCC
>QFBU01000093.1 GCA_003265975.1 Candidatus Marinamargulisbacteria bacterium SCGC AAA071-K20 | reverse complement strand
TAAAGACGCCCCGCATACGATAGTATAAATATAATACTCTGATAAATTGACGCCTTGATATAACTGTTCAATATGAAGTATTAAATCGTCCCCAGAGATATTAATTGACCTAAGATATTCATAAAGCCCCCAAATAGGAAGAAGTACATGCATTACATTCTTAATCTTAAAAACCGTCTCATCTTTTGAAAGCATATTAAAATAGAGTCGTAACAAAGGACCCAAAAATAAAAGTGCAGGGACATAACTCATAAACATTCTGGGATAGTTTAGCAGCTCATAGTTTGAGAAAAACAAAAAGTGAATTTGAAGATAGGCTCCTAATAATAACAAGAAGGCCAATGTCCATCTTTTTGCCTCTGGCTTCCCAATGATCTGGGCAATAGCCTGAATTATAAGACAATATATACTTCCATATACAATCCATTTTTCCATACTTATAGCTTACAACAAGCAATTATGTTATAATACTACTATTCTTTTTTTTTACTTGTGATCAAAAGAATAGACTTTTCCAAGATTTTAATGAATCATAATGGATATGAAAATAAAAAACACTCATTTAAGCTTTAAAAAACGTGCCCCATTTATAGCATTACATCTGCTTTGTGTATTAGTAATCACAGTTAACTTCTCTTGGTCACTTTTAGTTTTTTGTATCGCCTCAACATATTTGAGACTTCTAGGAATTACGGCTGGATTTCACCGCTACTTTTCTCACAAAACGTATAAAACTAGTCGTCTATTTCAATTCATACTCGCACTTTTAGGAACTTTTTCAGCTCAACAGGGCCCCCTTTGGTGGGCTGCTCATCATCGACATCATCATCGCCACTCTGATACTGAACTAGACATACACTCACCAAAACAAAATGGATTCTTTTATGCTCATTTAGGCTGGTTATTTAATACAAAGAATAAGTACTATGATTCAAAATATATTAAAGACCTCACCAAGTTTCCAGAATTAGTAATTATTGAAAAATATTACTACCTAGTAATTTTAGGCTACGCTTTCCTAATCTCTTATATTGGAAGCGTCACTCCTATAGGCGCTTACCCCGCCCTTGTTTGGGGCTTTGTAGTGAGTACGGTACTTCTTTACCACCTGACCTTTACTATTAACTCAGTACTACACACCTTCGGGAAAAGAAACTACAACACGCCAGACTCTAGTCGAAACAACTTCATGCTCTCTATATTTATTTTAGGAGAAGCTTGGCATAACAACCATCATAGATACCCACACTCAGAAAGACAGGGTTTTGTATGGTGGCAAATAGATATAACCCACTATTTTATAAAGGCAATGGAAAAAATAGGTTTGTTATGGGACATAAAAACCCCTCCTAAATCTGTGTTAATTGAAGGGGGATATTCATGAAAATAGCAGTCATTGGCGGGGGGGTGTCTGGTATTACTAGCGCTTTTGTATTATCTCAAAAGCATGAGGTTACATTATTTGAGTCTAATGACTATATTGGGGGTCATACAAATACAATCCCTGTTACATCTGGTAAGTCTAAAGTAAATATTGATACTGGATTTATTGTATTTAATACCCCAAACTATCCAAACTTTACTAAACTTCTAGATCGACTTAATGTGTCTAGCCAAAAATCAGAAATGACCTTTGGTCTATATTCTCCTGAAGATCATTTTTTCTATTCAAGCCTAGACTTATTTGCTCAAAAGAAACAATTACTTAGCTTGTCATTTTACCGTATGATTTTTGATATCTGGAGATACCATCGGCTTGCCTATGAGGCATTAGAGTCTAATAATATAGATCTTATTTCGATAGAAGATTTTCTCCGTCTTAATAACTTTTCAAAACCTTTTATTGATCATTACTTAGTCCCGATGGGAGGTGCTATTTGGTCATGTTCGTATGAGGCGATTCTAAAGTTTCCAGCAAAAGCGTTTATTAACTTTTGGAAAAATCATCATATGCTACAAATAAAGAATAGACCTGTATGGAGGACCGTTTCACAAGGTAGCTTTCAATATGTCAAAGCATTCGAAAAAACCTTTAAGGGAAGTCTCTTAAAAAATACAGCTATAAAAAATGTCACTCGTTATAAAGACCACGTAGAAATAGTTGACTCAAATGGCGCCACTCATAAAATGGATGCTGTAGTATTTGCTGTACATGCTAACCAGGTACTGCCCTTGCTGTCTGACCCTACGGACAAAGAAGCGGGGTTATTTTCAACATGGAACTATTCTAAGAACTCAACCATTTTACACACAGACTCTTCATTATTACCTCCTAAACGAAAATCTTGGGCCGCTTGGAATGTTTGCTATAACTCTCAAAATTCAGATCAAGTCGGAGTAACTTACTATATGAACCGTTTACAAAATCTAGATCTAGAAACAGATTATTTTGTCACATTAAACCAAGATCAGGATATTGATCCTAACCATATAATTAAAACAATCAAATATAGCCATCCACTGTTTACGTTCGATTCATTAGCAAGCCAAGACAAAATAAAAAAACTAAGTGGCCATAACCGAACATTTTATGCTGGAAGTTATTTAGGATATGGATTTCACGAAGATGCGGTCACTTCAGCGGTTATGGTGGGGAACGCGTTAGGAACCCATTTATGACACACACCATTTACACTGGAAAAACGGTTCATACACGCAGAACACCCATTCACCATCAGTTTGAGTACCCTCTGTATGTGATGTCTTTTGACTTGTTTGAACTAGAAAGAAAGCCGGTATCCTGTTTTTTTAGTTTGAATCGGCTTAATCTCTTTAGTCTCTATGAGTTAGATTACTTAATGAGAACTAAAGAGTCTTTAACTCATAAATTTAAAGATCTTTTACATCGCTATAAAATTGATATTGAATTTGATGAAATAAAACTTGTAACAACTCCTAGATTTATTACTAAAAATTTTAATCCTGTCAGCTTCTATTATGTCTATAACAACAATAAATTAAAACTAATTGTAACTGAGGTTACAAACACTTTTTACGACAAACATATCTATTTTTTAGAGACTCACTCTGCAACTAAAATAAATGGCCAGTTTCATTTTATTAAGCCAAAAAACTTTTATGTCTCTCCCTTTTCAGAAGACGATACAGAATTTGAATTTTTCATAAGTGATATTAAAAACTCTTTAGATATTGTTATTCATACTTTAAAAAACAAAAATAAGGTGGTTACAGCTACATTAACGGGGGTGAAACACCCCCTAACAAATAAACAGCTATTGAAGCTTGCAATCGAGTTTCCGTTTACAGCGGGTCTAACTATGTCTCGGATATTGTATCAAGCCTTAATAATGCATTTTTTTAAAAAAAATAAAGCGAGGAGAAAACCAATGCAAAAAGACACATTTACCTTAACAAAAGAAAAAGAAGGGGTTCTTGATAAATTTAATTTTTCATTGTTTAAAAAAGTAATGTTAACTATGAGAGGAAACATTACAGTAAAGTATCCGAATGGGGAAATTATAAATTATGGACCTGATTTGAATAAGAATTTAACATTAACAATACATTCTTATAATTTTTTTAGCTCTATAATTAAATCCTCAGACATCGGACTAGCGGAGTCCTTTTTTAAAGGTGAATGGGAGACAAATGACTTAACTGAGTTAATTTCTTTTTTTATTCGAAATAAAAGAATTGTAAAAACAAATTTTAGTGGGTCTGTGTTTGTAAAGAGATTATTAAACCTTAAGCATAAAAAAAGAGACAACACTTTAAAAAATAGCCGGAAAAATATAAGTAGTCATTATGACTTAGGAAATGCTTTCTATGCTTTATTTCTAGATTCATCTATGACCTATTCTTGTGCCTATTATAAGACAGCGACAGACACACTAGAAGTAGCACAACAACAAAAAAATGATAAAATAATTTCTAAATTACAGATTGATCCAAGTCACAAACTATTGGAAATTGGAACAGGATGGGGATCACTTTCTATACAAATAGCTCAGCAAATAGGATGTGAGATTACCACCATTACCTTATCAAAAAAACAATATGACTATGCAAAAGAACGAGTAAGAGACTTAAATTTAGAAAATAAAATAACTGTGTTGTTGCAAGACTACAGAGAGGTAACAGGTTCTTTTGACCGAATTGTTAGTGTAGAAATGATCGAAGCTGTGGGTCATAAATTTCTAAAGACTTACTTAAAACAATTTAATTCACTATTAACTGACAATGGACTCGCTGTGATTCAAGCCATTACAATGTCTGACCCTTTTTATAAGGAGTATTGCCGAAAGACTGACTTTATTCAGCAATATATTTTTCCAGGCTCACATCTCCCCTCTTTAGGTTACATTAGTACTGTTTTAAATCGTTCTACTGAACTGATCATTGATAACGTAGAAAACATTGGTCAACATTATGCATTAACCTTAGCGGATTGGAAAAAAAGATTTCTGAATAAACGCGAAGAAATTTCCGAAATGTATGATGAGCAGTTTTGCTTAATGTGGGAGATGTATTTTTCATATTGTGAAGCCGGATTTAAAGAACGGTATATAAATACCCTACAACTTGTTTTGACTAAACCAACAAATAACGATCTTATTGTTAATTTTCAAAAGGAGTTTTCGAAATGAGGAACGTATTTTTATGTTTACTCTTAATACT
>QFBU01000092.1 GCA_003265975.1 Candidatus Marinamargulisbacteria bacterium SCGC AAA071-K20 | reverse complement strand
AGCAATGCTTTACAACCGCTGCTGTGATTCCGAAAACGTCTGCCTCTTGGAAGGCGTCTTTTCCTAGTGACTGTTTAATGGTTTGGCCACAAATAACAATTACTGGAATGGAGTCCATATGAGACGTTAATAAACCGGTTACCGTGTTTGTCGCTCCTGGGCCACTGGTTACTAGTACTATGCCTGGCTTACCTGTAGCTCTTGCGTAGCCGTCGGCCATATGACAGGCACCTTGTTCGTGTCTTACTAATATTAGCTTAATTTTTTTGGAGTCGTAGATGGCGTCGAAAATCGGCATTACCGCGCCGCCTGGATATCCAAAGATATACTCTACGCCTTGATTTTCTAAACTTTTTATTATGGCCTGCGCGCCACTTATCGATTTTTTAGTCATTTTTGATCGCTCTTAATCTTTATTTTTTTAAAGTTCGCTAAAATTACTTTGTTTTCTTGTCACTGTCAAACCTCATAATGCATAACTTGACTAAAATAGGCCATTTTTTGACTTGCAAATGAAAAAGACCTCTAAGAATAGACTATGTTCTTTTTCTTCTTGCAATGGCGCACACGCCTTCTGTGGGCCTGTTGTGTGTGAAGGGGGTTCCGGCGCAATACGTTTCTGAGCCCAATGTTCAAATAAATCGCCTTTTTTCATAGTATTGCTTAGATAATTATCTAATAAATATTCTAAGGTCAGGAACAGTGATTAAAAGAATTCCGGTTTCATTGAGTAAGTGGGATGTATTTATGAGGACCCTTACACCTTCTTCCAGCGTAAAATGCTCTAGGCCATGTTGCATCCGAATAAACTCAAATGACCCTAATGACTTTATGTCACTTTCATTCAGTTCAAGTATAGCTAGTCCAGATTGAAGTGTCCGGAAAGAGAAACGATCTTAAAGCGGAATAAGTATATTTATTGTGCTGGAATTGATTTATACTAAGTTTAAATCAATTCAAAAAGGGTATACTTTATAGTAATGAAACGACTTGTATTTTTACTTTTATTTTTGCTAGCCTCTTTTCTTTGTGCAGCTACGGTTACTGTTACCCAAGGAAATGGACACGTTAACCACCATCAAAAAGGGAGTGTTTCCGAACTTGAAACAATTGGTGGTATTGCCAGTTTTTTACTTACTCCCTATCAGGAAAGCGTTAAAGTAGACTACTTAGCTCTTTCACCTATGGAAGTTTATTATTCTATTCCAGTTAATGAGTCTGTAGACTCGGGACCTGGCGTTTCTGCTAGTGTTGAAGCCCCGTTAGTTGGGCCTACATTTAATCACCCTAACCCATTTAAATTGAAAGAAGGCACCTTTATTGGCTACCAACTTAAAGAGGACACCGATATTGAAATTAGACTCTTTAATATATATGGTCATAAGATCTGGTCGAATGACTATAAGGCAGGGCAAGATGAAGGTGCTATTGGCGGAAAATATAATAAGGTTCCTTTTAATAGTACTGTGATTAACAATTACGAGGTGAGTGCTGGGATTTATTTTTACTTAATCATTAATGACAATACTATTTTAGGTAAGGGCAAGATGGCTATTAAGCCTTAGGTTAATATTTATGAAACTAAAACTAATAGTACTCTTTTTATTCTCCACACTACTTTGTGCTGCTGAGTCTATTCAGGTTAGTGATATAGGTAGCTCTGCCGACATGATTAGCCGAGGCAATATTGAAGGATTTTCTAGAAACGCCAGCTCGGTATTTGAAAACCCGGCAAGCTTACATCATATACAAAAGGCCTCGTTTTCTACATTTGGAACGCGTATTTTTGATGAGGCTAAGTACGCTAATTTAGCCTATGCTTGGAATAGCAAATGGGGACATTTTGGCCTGGGGCATATGTTTGTTTATGTAGATGGAGTAGCCAGTACCACCGAAAACGATAGCGGCCAATTTATTCCAGATCGTTATTTTGGATACAGAAACAGCCTCACTAAATTTTCTTATCAGTACTCTATAAAGCCTAGCTTACATATTGGTTCTAGCTTAAATTATTTTCGGACTCGTTTAGATGATATTACAGGCAATGGCGTAAATGCAGACTTGGGGCTTTTGTTTCATAGGCGGACTCTTTCGGTTTCAATACTTACCAAGAATATTTTACGCCCACTTAAATTGACCTACAACGAAGGGGATGACGAAAACTTACCGCTGCAATTAATTCTTTCAAGTAACTATAGATGGCCAGCGGCTACTTTATATGGGCAAATTAAGAAAAGGTCTGGGCATAAAGATGCTCTAAAAGCAGCTGGAGTTAGCTTTCACCCTATTTGGCTTTCTGTAATCACTCTAAACGGTGGGCTAAAAGAATACGACGCTATTAACCAAAACTTTACTACTGGAAGCATGGGCGTAGGCATTATTATTGATACATGGAAATTTAATTATGCTTACGAAAAATCCGAACATCCTGACTTTAATAACTTCAATTATTTTTCTATTAGTTGGTTGAGATAAGGTCTTGAACCTTATTATAATTATTTAAAATATGGCCTAGATTTACCCTTGGTTTTTAAACCTGGTACGTGGGTGTCGGCTTCTACTGCTAGAGTTATGGTTACCGTGTCGCCCAAAACAATATCTCCAGTGTCTAAAGTTTTGTTCCACTTCAAATTATAGTTGTGTCTATTTATTTTGAATGAGCCTTTTATACCAATATGACTTAAGCCAAAGTCGTCTTTAACAGGACCTTGGATTGTAATGGGGAATTGAACACGTTTTGTGACGCCTTTTATTGTGAAGTCTCCAAATAGAATGAGTTGTCCTTTTTTCTTTTTTATCTTTTTAGACTTGAAAAGGATATGTGGGTAGTGCTCTACATTAAAAAAATCAAAACTTCTTAAATGAGCGTCTCATGTTTTGTTTTTGGTATTGATGGTTCTTGCTAAAACGCCACCCTCAAACCTTGTCTTCTTTGGATTTTTGGCATCAAATAATACGTTTCCAGTGACTGTTTTAAACTGGCCTTTTACGGTCATGGACCTCATGTTTTTAACTGAAAAACCTACAGTTGAATGAGAGGAATTAACCGTATAACTTAAAGGCTTTGCAAAAAGAAAAGTTGGTAAACATAAGCATATTACAAGGATTTTTATTATTAGTTTCATGGTTTTTTTTAATTATAGAACTAATATTACGAAAGTCTAAGATTAAGTTTATAGAGCGACCTGCTCACTTATGTATTTCCTGTCTGTATAGGTGTATGAATCCAAATTTTTAGAGTATAATTATTTGTGTAAATTCAGAATAAAAAAATGTTTAAACGATGTAACTTGCGGTATATCAACTATAAGCTTAAAAGTTGAGGACAAATCAGATTGCACTATTATAAAACTAAATCCCTTAGGCTAGTTCTTTTAGCCTTCTTTATATTTTCATCCCTTCTATTTGCAGGTACATAAACTGTTAACCTCAAAATTAGTATCTCCGATAGCGCTGGGCCATTTGAAGGAATTAAACGTGTAGACGCCGCTTTATATGACGACACTACCGACAGTGGTTGGAGCGAAATTCATAAAGAAATAACCTTTACTTCAGGCGCCACTGATATTGAACTGGGTGAAATAAATACCGATTTACCAGCGACACTCATTCGTCTTGCCAAACCTAATTTTAGGCTAAAAATTGATGGCGTTGAGTCTATTGTTACGTTTTCTCCCTCTGCTGTGCCATATGCTATAGACATCCCTACACTGTGGGATGGAAAATTACTCGGTAATAAACCTCCAGATAGTTTTACAGATGGCGTTATTCATCCGGATTGGATTATTGGTGGAATTGACGGCGGCGGCGGCGGTGGCGGCGGTGTTAGTACCGACGAAGACGTACGCGCCATTGTTAAATTGATGGTAGAAGGAAACACTGAAAGTGGCATTGTAGTAGACACCTCTGGAAGCCCATTGCTATTAGACTTTAATGTAAACGACCCAACAATAACGCTTACAGGTGACATCACCGGTGCTGGCACTATGACCAATCTTGCCAACGTGATTATTGGTACAACCTTGGGAACCGTGCCTCTTTCTAAAGGGGGAACCGGCGCTACTAATCAAGCTGACGCATTAACAAACTTAGGCCTAACTGGCCTGTCTCCTTATTCTCAAGGTGGAAGCTCTGGAATTAAAGTAGATGGTGACTTTTGGATTACTGGAAAACTTTACTTTGAAGACGGATTACAAGCAGGTAGTCCTAGTGACCTTCGTTTTAAAAAGAGTATTCAAAACATCCCAGATGTTGTTGAAAAATTAAGCGCTCTGAGAGGGGTTTATTATTACTGGAGACAGAGCGAATTTCCTGATAAAAACTTTGCTGACACTCGACAAATTGGGGTAATTGCTCAAGAAGTTGAAGAAGTATTCCCAGAACTTGTAGGGCATGACTCACAAGGCTATAAACGTGTTAATTATATGTTTTTGTCAGCCATTTTAATTGAAGGGTTTAATCAACAACAAGCTAAAATTGATACATTAGAAGCAAGACTTCAGGCACTTGAGGACAAGCTATGAGGCTTAAAACTTTATTAATAAACTTTATTTCTTGCTGTTTGTTTGTACCCGCATTTTTCTTAGTGTCGTGTACGAGCTCACCCTTTGAATTTGACGTGATTGACCTTGATGCTACAATCGCCAATATTCCCCCCCCCTGTTCTTGTTAGCGTAACTTTAGATAAGG
>QFBU01000091.1 GCA_003265975.1 Candidatus Marinamargulisbacteria bacterium SCGC AAA071-K20 | reverse complement strand
TAGGGTATGATCTCTGTTTTTTTTCGTAGGGTAACACCCACTGGGTCTTTCTTTTTTTTCTAGAAAATACTTTTTTTACGGAACTCAAAGCCCTTTTTCCCCATCTTTTTTTTGGTACTGTTGGAGGTACTGGTGTGTCTGGGCGTGCAGGTGTGCAGGTGTAATGTTAGAAGGATAGGCATTCCTGTGCTCATATTTAACATTATTTTCTCCTAAAATATAAAGGTATAGCTCTTTCAATAAAGAGATAGCGTGGTAGGTTTAATAAGTTTTCGATTTGTGAACTAAAAAATTTCAAGCAATTATTTAATAACCAAATTAAGCAATTTATTAGGAATATAAATACACTTCAAAAGAGAGCCATTCTCTAAATATTTTTTCACATTCTCGTCTTCAAAGGCTTGTTTTTCGATATCTTCTTTAGCTATGTCTCGTGCGGCATTAATTTTTGCTCTCACTTTTCCGTTTACCTGAATAACAATAGTCACTTCGTTATCTACCGTTTTACTTTCGTCAAAACTAGGCCAAGAGGAGGTATGTACAGAGCTTCCATCTTTACTAAGTATTTGCCATAATTCTTCAGCTAAAAACGGAGCAAAAGGGGCTAAGCATTGCACTAATATTTTCAAAGAACCTGGATTAACACCCGTTTGATACATCGTATTTACAAGTTCCATTAACCTACTAATTGCAGTATTAAAACTAAAGCGATTAATATCTTCAGTAACCGCTTTAACAGTCTTATTTAACTGTTTTTCTAGAGTTGCATTATCAGTTAAAGGAAATTCATTAGAACAAGCACACAGACGGTGTAAACGCTTTAAGAATCTAAACGAACCTTCTACTCCAGTGTCGGACCAGTCCAAGTCTCGTTCGACAGGCGCTCCAAATAAAATAAACAGTCTTGCTGTGTCTGCTCCATACTTTTTAATGATGGCGTCTGGGTCAACGGTATTTCCAACCGACTTCGACATTTTCGACCCGTCTTTTAAGACCATCCCTTGGCATAATAAACGGTTAAACGGTTCGTCAATGTCTACTAGGCCTAAGTCTCTACATACTTTGGTAAAAAACCGAGCATATAATAGGTGTAAAATGGCGTGTTCTATTCCACCAATATATTGATCGACACCCATCCAAGCGTTGGCTTTGTCTTTGTCGAATGGAAGGCTAGTATTTTTGTTATCGCAGAATCTTAAAAAGTACCACGATGAGTCAAAAAAGGTGTCCATGGTGTCTGTTTCTCGGGTATATGATTTCCCGTCTTGCTTAACATTTTTAAAACTTTCTGAACTTTCTAGAGGGTTTCCTTTACCGTCAAATGTAACGTCTGTTGGAAGTTCTACAGGTAAGTTTTCTTCTTTTACAGTAACCGTATTTCCGTCTTCGTTATAAAGCATAGGAATAGGTGTTCCCCAGTAACGTTGTCTAGAAATTAGCCAGTCACGTAAGCGATATTGAACCTTTTTCCGACCTGTTTTTTTGGATACTAAAAAGTCAGTAATAGCCGCTTTGGCTTCAGTATTTTTTTGTCCTGTAAACTGTCCTGAGTCTACTAGTTTTCCGTTATCGGTATAGGCTTCAGTTAAGTCCTCTACCTTTAATAAAGTGTCTTCAGGCGTAATAACTACTTTCATGTCTAGCTTATGATTTTTTGCAAATTCAAAGTCGCGTTGATCGTGGGTAGGAACGGCCATCACAGCCCCTGTTCCGTAGTCCATTAATACATAGTCAGCTACATATAATTTACACGGTTCATTATTAACTGGGTTAATGGCAACTAATCCAAAGTCTACCCCTTCTTTAGTTTTACTATCGTCCCCTCTTTCTATCGCTGACTTGGCCATAGCCGTTTTAATAAACGATTTAACCTTATCTTTATTTGGAGATTTTTCTAATAACGATTCACAAAAAGGATGCTCTGGTGCTAGAGACACATAGGTAGCACCAAATAAAGTATCGGGTCTTGTTGTAAACACGGTTAAGGTTTCAAGTTTGTTTCCATCAGTATCACAAATATCAAAGTCAATTTCAGTTCCAAAACTTTTACCGATCCAGTTTTTTTGCATGGCTTTAACACGTTCCGGCCAATGGTCTAGTTTGTCTAAGTCTGTTAGTAATTCTTCAGCGTAGTCAGTTATTTTGATGTACCACTGCACAATCTCTTTTTTCTCAACGTCAGCGCCCGATCGCCACCCTTTACCGTCAATAACTTGTTCATTGGCTAACACGGTATTGTCCACAGGATCCCAATTCACCCAGCCTTTTTTACGGTAAATTAGGCCCTTATCAACCATTTTGGTAAATAGCCATTGGTTCCAGTGATAATAGTCTTTTTTACATGTCGCTAGTTCGCGGTCCCAGTCGTAGCCCAAGCCTAAACGGTTAAGTTGAGATTTCATTTCGTCGATATTGTCTTGAGTCCAAGGTAGAGGATTAATTTTGTTTTTGATGGCGGCGTTTTCTGCAGGGAGTCCAAAACTGTCGAATCCCATTGGGTGAAGTACGTTAAAGCCTTCCATTATTTTGAATCGAGCTAGAGCGTCTCCGATTGTATAGTTTCTAACGTGACCCATATGTAATTTCCCAGAAGGATACGGAAACATTTCGAGTACGTAGTAATTTTCTTTTTTAGGGTCAGTTTGAGTTTTGAAGGCATTAGTTGATTGCCAAGATTTAAGCCATTTTTCTTCTAATTCTTGAGGGTTGTAGTCCATTGGGTTCTCCTAGTGTTTTCTAGGGAGATATTGTAATTGATTGAAGGTTAGATGTCACTTCGTGACTGTTAATATTTGAAATTTCCAGATAGGGTTAATACCTCTCATAAAGTATCCTTCATTTTATTATTCCTAGGAATTTATGTCGATAGTAATTAGACTAACACAGCTCCAGATTACTATGCATTAAATTATCATTCTTAAATTAGGATGTAAATTATAAAGAATTTATTCAAATAGTACCTCTATCAGGTTTCTGGAGTTGCGATTCCAGTTAAAAGAGTTGCTGTTGGTGGATCTTCACTATTTAATAATTTCCCTGCAAATAGTTTATCTGGGTCCTTTGAAGCAGCGCTACCATTCTGTAGTCGGATAATAAACTTAGGTAGTCTCTTTTTTTTGATGTTTAAACCTTGCACGATCAATACCTCCAGCGCCTCCTACACCACCTGGTTTAACGCCTGCCATAATTAGTCCCTCCATATTTGACCCAAATTAAAACATTCATCACTCTACCTCCAAGTTCAAGGTGGCACCTCGGTGAGTGTGGTAACCTGGAACCATAAGCGGTAAACTAGCCTCATGAGCACTACAAAAACAGACTATCTAGTAATAGGTTGCGGAATTGCCGGACTTTCGGCCGCACTTCACCTTGCAAAACACGGAAAAGTAATTGTTTTAAGTAAAGACACCATTCGCGAAAGTTCTAGCAATTACGCCCAAGGTGGAATAGCCGTTGCCCTTGAAAAAAGTGACACTCCCTCTCTTCATTACCAAGACACACTTGAGGCAGGCGCAGGTCTTTGTAATAAAGAGGCTGTAAAGGTACTAGTTGAAGAAGGTCCCAGTCGAGTGAATGAACTCATTAATATGGGTGCCAATTTTGACAAAATCAACGGTAACTTTGACTTTTCACAAGAAGCAGCTCACTCAAAACGACGCATATTACATGCAAAAGACACTACCGGAAAAGAAATTGTAAAAACCTTAGGAAATCGAGCCTTAAAAGAACCAAATATCACGTTTAATCAAAGTACATTTGTTACTAAATTATTAATAGAAAACAAACAGTGTATTGGGTTTGAAGCCTTACAAAAAAAAATACCGATTACTTATCTAGCCAAAGCTGTGGTACTTAGTACTGGAGGATGTGGGCAAGTGTATCAATACACCACTAACCGGTCTGTTTCTACAGGGGACGGAATGGCCTTAGGAATTAACGCTGGCTGCAAAATTACAGACATGGAATTTATTCAGTTCCACCCTACTACATTGTATCAAGGGGACAAAAAAACAATTTCAATCTTCTTAATCACAGAGGCTATACGTGGTGAAGGCGCTATTTTAAGAAATAGCAAAGGTGAACGCTTTATGCAGAAGTATCATCCCCAACTAGAAATGGCACCAAGAGATGTTGTTGCCAGAGCCATATTTAAAGAAATGGAAGACACAAATGAAGCTGTGTATTTAGACTTAGACCAAGTTAAAAAGAACGTAAAAGAACGATTTCCAACCATATATAAACGTTGTTTGGAGTCTGGAATTAATATTTCAAGAGACTATATCCCGGTGTCTCCCGCCGCTCATTATTGTATGGGTGGATTAAAGACGACTACTTGGGGAGAAACAAATATCGCACACCTTTATGCGGCTGGTGAAGTAGCGTCTCTAGGCCTACATGGCGCAAACAGACTCGCTTCAAACTCTCTATTAGACGGCTTAGTTTTTGGACATCGTGCAGCGGAACATATTATTAACACCATTAAAACAACTATTCCAAACACCCCTTTACCCTCACAAGAAACTAAAGAAATTCCAAACTACAAATTAGCCAGTGTAAAAGTTATTAGACAAAAAATAAAAAAACTAATGTGGAAATATGTAGGTATTGTAAGACAAGAAACAGGACTAAAAAAAGCACTGGAGCAATTAAAACAATTTGAATGGATACTCGACATTGATGATGCAAACGAAGTATTAATAGAAACACAACATATGTTAACTGTTTCAAAATTAATTACTCACTCGGCACTAGTTAGAGAAGAAAGCCGTGGCGCCCATTATAGAGAAGACTTTCCTAAAGAAAATGAAGGCATAAAAAAACACTTACTTGCTAAATCGTTAGAAGCGCCTCAAACCCTGA
>QFBU01000090.1 GCA_003265975.1 Candidatus Marinamargulisbacteria bacterium SCGC AAA071-K20 | reverse complement strand
TTCTGTATAGACGACATGGGAGATCATGACGGCAGGAAGTCCAGCGTAAATTGCGTCTGCGAACGGACTTATATGCACAGTTCTAAGTTCAGCTTTGTCTAGTTTTACTATTGGCAGGGCCAGGTGTGAGTCTTTTGACGTATGACCATGTCCTGGGAAGTGCTTAGCTACAGGTAATAACCCGGCTCTTTCAAGACCTCTGATGGTGGCTCTACCTAATTCTGAGACCAGCTTTGGGTCAACTCCAAAACTTCTATCTCCTATTACGGGGTTAGCGGTTACTGTGTTTACATCAAGAACCGGCCCTAGAATGATATCTATACCTAATGCCTTGAGTTCTTTTCCGCGTTGGTAAGCTAGGCTTTCGGCATATCGACTTGAATTTGACTGTGCAATGTTTAGAAAAGAAGGGAATTTACTAACTCCCTTTTTGATCCTTGTAACGCGTCCCCCTTCTTGATCAATGGCGATTAAAGGTGAATACCCTGGTTTTAATGTTTTTAATTGATGAATGGTCTGTTTGACGGTTGACGCGTCTTTAAATCCAGTGCCAGTTATGATGATTCCTTTTGGTTCATGTGTATTTATATAAAACAGTAATTTTCTATGTATTGGGTATGATATTCCAATGATTATATTGTCTTTTAGTGTAAAAGCAGCCGTGTAATTTGTGTACAAAAACATGAAAATAATTAAATAGAAGAAATGTTTGTTAATCATAAATGATAAGTATATAAGATTTGAAAAATTGTATATAGCGGAAAAATAATGGAAGTACCTATTGCAGATAAGAACAGTTCCAAAAAATAATCAAAAACAAAAGTGAAATTTTTTCTTTTCTTGACCGATAATTATGATAGAGAACTTCAACTGTTTATAGGAGCTTGATTAATTATGAATATTTTTGGATCTTCTGGAGCTAGGCCTGCGGCTTCCACTATGATATGCCCAGCTGCACATGCAATAATTGCTCATAAAATCCGTCATACTTTTCCGGTGCCTAAACGGTTGCTGACTTAGCCGCTAGAGCAGGCGATTTTGCGATCGCTGGCATTGCAGCTGTGATGCACAATATTAAAATAAAAAATTTAAGAAAATATAAGGAGAAAATATTATGAGTTTTGGAATTGCAATTGTCGACTCTCCCGTAATGAGATACGTACTGGGACAGGGGGGGGCTCAAGGGATACGTGAAATAAAACTTACAGTACCTATTTCTAGACAAGATTTTATGAGATTAGACGGGGGGTATTATACAACAATGGGCTTAGTTGAGACCTCTTATAATTCACTTAGGAAAGCTGTTGAGACCTCAAACGTCTCAAATTATAAAGGTTTAAAAAATGTACTTGAATGTTTATCTGCTTGGATATTTGATCAAACTAAAACAAATATTACTTATACATCAAAAATATTAGATTCAAATTTTCATAAATTTACAGCTAAAAATCTTGAAGCAAAATCTGTTACAAGCACAGTAACTACGTTAATAAATGAGTGTACGAGCGTTGTTATAGAATTGCCTCAACACACGATAGACAAAGGTACTGTTGATACATTTACTGACCTTTCAGGAATGTTTGCTGCAAAAGGATTTTCTGAAACTGAACAAAATGCGCTTAATTCATTGAAAAATTTGTCTAAAGCACTTACTTCTAAAGCAGTTAAGCCTGTAACTACAGGAAGGAGGATGGATGCTAAAACACCATCGTCTCCTTCGCTATAGATTAAAATTGTGCTGTGATAAAATACAGATACTATGAAGTTAAGTATTGTTCAGCTAAATCCGACAATAGGCCATTTCTCCTATAATAGTGCACTTATTTCAAATGCATTAGAGAGCTCCTCGTCGGATTTATTAGTATTTTCAGAATGTTTTTTGACAGGATACCCACCTAAAGACCTACTCCTTTCTAAGCCGTTTTTGATGTCCTTAACTGATGCGATTAATGAACTATTGCAAGTCAGTAAGTTACACCCTAATAAAGCAATTTTAGTAGGCACTCCGTTTTTAAAAGACACTGTATTGTTTAATGCCGTTTTACTAATAGAAAATGGCCTTGTTTTAGAAGCGCGATTTAAACAAATACTTCCAGAATATGACGTCTTTGAAGAAAAGCGTTTTTTTAAAGAGGCTTCCAACACAAGTCCCATTATTTATAAAAATCATCGCTTGGGTGTTCTTATTTGCGAAGACGGTTGGGCTATTTCAAGAAACTCTCCTACAAGCGATTTATGTGCTCAAGGTGTCGATATTTTAATAAATATCTCAGCTTCTCCTTTTAGTGAAGGTAAACATAACGAACGCCTAAACTGTTTTTCTAAGCAAGCTAAATCGGCAAACTGTCCACTTGTTTATGTGAATCAAATAGGCTCAAATGACGAACTTATTTTTGATGGACGTAGTTTTTGTTTAGACAAAGAAGGTGACGTCATTTGGGAAGCGCCTGCTTTTAAAGACTCTATCACCGAATTTACTTTTAATGAGGGTCATCTTGATACCGCTTCGACTACAGCTATAAAATACTCGAATATCGAACTTACTTATCAGAGTCTAGTCCTTGGACTAAATGACTACTTTAAAAAGACAGGATTTAAAAAAGCAGTGTTGGGCCTTTCTGGAGGAATAGACTCCGCCCTAACTTGTGTATTAGCCGCTGACGCACTTGGTCCTGAGAATGTGATTGGACTTAGCATGCCTTCTGACTATTCATCTCAAGGAAGTATCGACGACGCCCAAGTACTGGCTGACAGTATTGGCTGTTCTCTAGTACAGATTCCTATCCATGATTTATTCAAAGGATACAAAGTGGCTATGCCTCTTTTGCTAGACTCGCAAAAACGTGGTCTAGCTTATGAAAATATTCAGGCTAGAATTAGAGGGAATATAGTGATGACTCATGCTAATAGCTTTAATGCACTCGCGCTTGCAACTGCCAACAAAAGTGAGCTAGCTGTAGGCTACTCAACATTATACGGCGATATGTGTGGAGCCTTGATGGTCTTAGGCGACTTAAGTAAATCTAAAGTCTATGAACTCTCAAACTTTATCAATTCGAAATCTGAAAGAATTCCTCAAAACTCTATTACTAAAGCCCCTTCGGCAGAACTTAGACCCAATCAAACAGATCAAGACTCTCTACCAGACTATGATGCACTGGACGCCATTATTGAAGGTCTTATAGAAAAAGGGTTATCTGTAACAGACTTGTATAAAGATCATCCTAAAGAAACAGTGGATAAAGTATTAAAATTAATTCAAATAAATGAGTACAAACGAAATCAAGCCCCTCCTGTTCTTAGAGTTACAAATAAAGCTTTCGGTATTGGAAGACGAATTCCAATTGTTAAAAACCCAGGCTAACACTATTTTGAGTCTGTTATAATAAGTAAATGCTTACTGCACTTGGAAACTTTCTTATAAAAACAGTTGAACATCTTGGGGGTATTACCATACTCACCGGTAAAACACTTTATAAATGCTTTAATTCAAAGCATATTGGTAGAAGAACAATCGACCAAATGATTTCTCTAGGCATTAAATCTCTACCCATGACCATAATTACAGCGATGTTTGTAGGCATGGCATTTACTATGCAGGTCTTAACTGAATTTTTAAAGTTTGGAGCGGGAGATCTTATTGGTGGAGTTGTAGGCGTTGCTGTTTGGAGAGAGTTGGCACCCTTACTTACAGGCGTTGTATTTTCTGGACGAGTGGGAGCTGCTATTTCTGCAGAAATTGGGAGCATGAAAGTAACCGAACAAATTGACGCTCTGAAAACCATGAGCCAAGACCCTATAGAATATCTAGTAAGCCCTCGTTTAATTGCCTGTACCATTATGATGCCTTTACTTGTTGGTATTGCGGACATCGTAGGTTTTTTAAGTGGGTTTATAATAGCGATTGGATCTGGAAAAATAAATCCGTATGCTTATTTTTATTCTGCTGACTCTATGGTTGTTATTAATGATATCGTTGGTGGTTTAATAAAGGCAGGCGTTTTTGGCTTTTTAATTGCCATCATTAGCACTTATGTAGGACTTAGAACTAAAGCAGGCGCTAAAGGAGTAGGGGAGTCTACTACTCGTGCGGTTGTTGTGTCTTTAGTGAGTGTGTTTGTAATTAATTATTTCCTATCGGTGGTGTTATTTTAATGTTAGAACTAATTAATATTCAAAAATCTTTTCATGGGATAGAGATCCTCAAAAATATTTCGTTTAAAGTAGAACCAGGTGAGCGTATCGCTATAATTGGTCCGTCTGGTTGTGGTAAAAGTACCATTCTAAAAATACTTTTAGGGCTAATTGAACCCGATCATGGTCAAGTATTATTTCAAGGACGAGATTTGTTTCAAATGTCTGAAAATCAACTTAAAGAAGCTAGAAAAGAGTTGGCACTACTGTTTCAATACTCTGCATTATTTGACTCAATGTCTGTAGAAGAAAATATCTCATTTGCCTTAGAAGAAAGTGACGGACTTTATACAGAGCAAGAGATTTCTAACATGGTTGATAAATATTTAGAGATGGTTGAAATGAAATCATTTAAAACGTCCATGCCGTCAGATCTATCAGGGGGACAAAAAAAGAGAATTGGACTTGCAAGAGCCTTAGCAAAAGACCCTAAATTAATGCTCTATGACGAACCTACTACAGGGCTCGATCCAGTATTGTCTACAAATATTGAAAATTTAATGGTTAAACTTTCTGAACAATTAAATATGACATCTATTGTAGTAACTCATCAGATTTCGACTATGATTCGTACTGCAGACAAGATATACTTTATGCAACAAGGGGAATTGTTAGAACCAGAATCCCCAAATACTATATTTAAATCAAAACAAGAAGTTATTAAACGTTTTGTTAATGGAGAACCAAT
>QFBU01000009.1 GCA_003265975.1 Candidatus Marinamargulisbacteria bacterium SCGC AAA071-K20 | reverse complement strand
TCCAACAATGATTGAACATTTTGACGTGTCATTATTTCGTCAGCATGTTGCTTGATGGCTTCTGAAAAATGTTCCGCAACAAAGTCTGTTACATTTTGAGCAGAAATAACATTTTCTTGGAGAGAGTCAATTTGGTCTTCAGACACCCAGGACGCTGGTTGATTAGAGATAGGATCAATAGCTTCTATACCCGTTATTCCTTTACGTTTTAATTCTGAAATAGTGTATTGAACAAATAAATGACCAGGCAAGGCTTCACCCAATGCAACTCTAGTTCCACGAATCATAATTTCATACTGATTAGGGGGTAAGCTTAAGTCATCCATAACCCTGACCCCTGGGATTACGAATCCTAACTCTTGCCCAATGTGATATCTAACAAGAGTTATTCGTTCCAAAAGTGGACCATTTTGACTAGGGTCAATGAGAGGCACTAAATTTCTACCAGTCTTACAGCTAATAGGATCTAAACTCAAAGTTCCCAATAAATTTTCAGGCTTCTTCATCGCGTCTTTTGCTGATTCTTGACCCGCTTCGCTTGAGAGCTCTTCGTCTTTTTCCTTAAACTTCATAATAGCAATTGCAGCAACCCCAGAAGCGGAAGCTAAAACCATAAAGGCCATAGTAGGTAGCCCAGGAATCAAGCCGGCCAAAACTAAAATAACTGATGTTACTGCAAAGGCTTTTGGTTGTGCGAGTATTTGCTTTGTTACATCCGTCCCTAAACTTTCTTCAGAAGCTGACTTAGTAACAACCAAACCAGTTGCAATAGCAATTAAAAGAGCCGGAATCTGTCCTACTAGACCATCACCAACCGTAAATGTTGCAAAAGTTTTAAGGGCTGTCCCCAACTCCATGCCTTGTTGAAACCGACCGATAACTAAACCACCAGCAATATTAATGATTACAATTATAATACCGGCAATAGCATCCCCTTTTACAAATTTATTCGCACCATCCATTGATCCAAAAAAGTTTGACTCTCGTTCTAATTTTTTCCGTCTGGCTTTAGCTTGATCAGCGTCAATTAAACCTGCATTCAAGTCAGCATCAATACTCATTTGCTTACCTGGCAAAGCGTCCAAAGTAAATCGAGCAGCTACCTC
Organism: Candidatus Marinamargulisbacteria bacterium SCGC AAA071-K20; assembly: GCA_003265975.1. Lineage (GTDB taxonomy): Bacteria > Margulisbacteria > Marinamargulisbacteria > AAA071-K20 > AAA071-K20. The sequence goes on along the minus strand of QFBU01000009.1, from coordinate 28,975 downwards.
AGCAACACGTTCCGAACCTTTAGTAACAACCATAAATTGCACAAGTGTAATAATACAAAAGGCAACAATCCCCACAACAAAGTTTCCACGAGTCACAAAGTCAGCAAATGCTTCAACTACTTTTCCGTCAAAATCAGCTCCTAAAGCAAGAATTAACTTAGTAGACGCAATATTTAGAGAAAGACGGAACAAGGTGATAATAAGTAAAAGAGATGGAAAAGCAGCGAAATCTAGAGGCTCCGACAAATACATAGAAATTAGCAGCACGGTTAATGAGATTGCGATGTTTAAAACCATCAACAAATCCAGCATGTAGGTAGGAATCGGCATGATCATCAAAGCAATAACCATGATGATGACAGACGCCAAACTTATGTCTGAAACGGAGAATAATGACCTAACCTTACTAAAAGTAATCATATTAAAAGTCCTTAAATATTAAAATCTTTGGCGGCGTTTTCTCTTTAAATTATACACAAATGCTAGTATCTCGGCCACGATCTTATAATATAAAGGCGGGACGTCCCCTCCAACTTCTGAAAGTTTATACAAGCCTTGGGCTAAAGGAGGGTTCTGAATGATAGGAATATAGTGCCTTTCTGCGAGTCGTTTGATCTCTTGAGCGAGTATACGTTTACCCTTCGCCACTACTTTAGGTGCGGTCATTGCATTAGGAGAATATTTTAAAGCAATTGCAATATGAACAGGGTTAGTAACAACCACATCCGCACCAGGAACGGCCCCCATTTGCCGCCCTTGAGACATTTGCCTAGCAGCATCCTTTTGTCGTTGTTTTACCTGGGGATCTCCTTCAAGTCGTTTATATTCATCTTTAATTTCTTTTTTAGACATTTTTAAGCCTTTAATAAACTCATAATATTGATACATAAAATCAAAAATCGAAATAACGATATAAAACAGACCTACTCTAATAACTACCTTCATAACAATAGACCCTGTAAAAGCCATCACTTGCCAAAGCGTTAATTGTTGAGCAAGGATAACCATAAAAAACTCTTCTTGAATTGCAAAATAAATAAGACTAATTACAATCGTCATTTTTAAAATCGACTTAAACAACTCTACAAATTGTTTTAAAGACACAAATTTCTTCATGCCTTCAATGGGATTCAACTTATTAAAGTCAGGGGTAAGGGGTTCAAATGACAAAACAAAACCAGTCTGAAGCGATTCTACAATTAAGGCCACTAACAAATTGGCCCCAAATAAAGGCATCAAGCTCAAGAAAAATACATCCATGGATTTCTGAAGCACTTCTCCAGCAATATTGGCATTAAATTCTAAGGGAATATAGTCAAATGCTTCGTACGAAATACCTACAAGGTTCTGCCAAATATCAGCCGCAGAAGACTTTAAAGTTAAAAAAGCAACAATTAACATAAGAGCGGTAGTAAGGTCTTTACTCTTAGCTACTTGCCCTTTTTTACGAGCCTCACGCAATTTATGAGGGGTCGGCTCCTCGGTCTTTTCTCCGGAATCTTCGCCCATACTATATAGTCACCTGCATTAAGGATAATAGCTCTAACAACTGCTTCATTACCCCTTCCATAATATTAAGAATCGAATAAACAAGAGCAGGAGTAATAGCCAAGATTATAATCAAAGAGACAGTTGGTTTAATTTGAAATCCAAGTTGAAAAATATTGATCTGCTCAGCAACTCTATTAAGTAGCCCAAACGCAAAATCAACAATAAACACAACTAATATAATGGGCGCAGCAAGACGAACTCCAATCCTAAAAATTTCTTTTCCTAGCGTGAGTAAAAATTCAATAGGTTCTAACATATTTATAGGAGCTCCAACAGGCAACACTAAAAAACTTTGCTGAAAAATAGACAAAATCATATGATGCCCGTCAATAATGATAAAAATCAATATAGCGACATTTTTAAGCATACGCTCAAATAAAGCAGCATTTCTCCCAGTAGAGGGATCTAACATAGACGCAACACTTAAACCCGCCTGAGTATCCATTAAACTGCCTGCAAACTCAATAGCAATCACCATGATAGACGCGGCAAAGCCTAACATCATTCCAATCATAAATTCCATAAGTAAGGCTAAGAAGAACGTCATGTTGGTACCTGGTAACTGAGTGGGCATAGGAACTACAAAAATCAACAAAGCCGAAGCCCAAATAACCAAGGCTACTTTTGCCATAGCAAATATTTGTTTATCGCTAAAAAATGGAGCCCAAAAAATAAGACCAATAAGCCGTGCGGCTATTAAAAAGAAGGTGGTTACATGAACCATTGTAATAAACAAATTTATTGAGAGTACAGAGGAATATTATTCCAAAGGTTTATAGTAAGCTCCATAATAATACGGAACATCCAAGGGAAAGTAGCACCAATAACTAGAAGAACCACAACCATTTTAGGTACAAATGTTAATGTTTGTTCTTGTATCTGAGTAACGGCCTGAAACACAGCCACCATCAGGCCAACAATAAGTCCAAGACCTACAGAAGGCATAGAGGCAAATAAAATAACTTGTATCGCATTGTTTAAAATACTTGTTGCTGCATCTATATTCACTTGTCTATTATAGGAATTTACTTAGGAATTGTAAAAGAGAAACTAATACGTTTGTCGAACAATAATATCTACCGGGTAAAATACACCCGCTTGAGGCATCATCATTAATTTAATTTCACGCACTTCACTGGGTCTAAGAGTGTAAGACTTTAAGGCCTGCATAATTTTAATATTATTTTTGTAGGTTAATATATCTGTCTCAATTAATTCACCGTCCAAGAGTACGACCCCTCTGTCGATACTCTGATTCTTAACTGGGGATAAAAACAAAGTAATTCCTTTGTTTTCAGAAGACGGGTTCGTCACTTTTAAGGTTAGGAAGTACATCACGCCATAATTCCCCTTCATTTCAAGCCCCGTCCGATTATCTTTTACAAATGGAACATCTCCAACTGACATTATTTTATTTAGCGTTTCAAATTTGTATTGATATTTTTTTTCAACAAATGAATTTTCAAATTCACCATATTTAAATCGATTTAAAACACTAGGAACATCTATCCCGCCACTTAGCGCTGGATAACGTATATCAAACACCTGTATCTTCAAATTAATTAAATCTGAATCCCCTCGTTGCACTCTAAATAAACCTGACACTGTCTGATCAGGTTTAATTTTGTGACTTAATAGCCGTGCACTTTCTCCAGGAGCCAAGACAATATCCTTCCCACCATTCTTTAAAGAAATCATAAATTTAGACATGGAAGTATGTCCCGCAAAAACAATATCTTTACTAGATCCACCAAGGCCTGTCATTACATTAACAGTCGCCACGTCTAAGCCCCAGTTACTCACTAATACATTCATATAAATGGGATACTCCATTGCATTCCTATGATGATACATAAGTCTAATTGCAGAAGCTGTTAAGGTCTTATCAAGTACTAACCCTGGTGTTTTAATAGACTCTGGATAATTACTTACAATGAGTTCATCATGCCTAAATTGTTGAGATAGTTTTGTATAAGATATATTGTCTTTCGCAACTGCGAATGAATTCAATAATATAGAAAATAGTAAAAGAAATAGAAATCGAATTAACATACTTTAAATGATATAGATCAATCTAACTAAAACTAATTAGAAGCCCACGAATAATAAGATTCCAGCCATCAGTCAATACAAACAAAAGTATTTTGAATGGCAAACTTATCATGGCTGGAGACAACATAAACATACCTAAAGAAAGTAAAATATTAGATATAATAAGGTCAATTACGATAAAAGGAATAAATAATAAAAACCCAATTTGAAAGGCCGCTTTCAATTCAGAAATTATAAATGCAGGGATAATTACATAAATTGGAACTTCCTCTAAATTTTGAGTTACTTTAATCTTAGAAAACTCTAAAAATAATGCCAAATCTTTTTCTCGAGTAAATTTAAGCATGAAGTGTCTAAACGGTTGAAAAGCTAAATTATAGGCTTGTTTTTGTGTAATTGTTCCTTCATTGTAAGGCGTAACTGCCGTATCAATAACCTTCTGAAAAGTAGGAGTCATTACAAAAATTGTCATAAAGGTGGCTAGTGCAATCAAAATCATATTAGGCGGAGCTTGTTGAGTAGCTAATGCCTGACGAACCATGCTCAAAACAATAACTATACGCAAAAAACAAGTTGTAGAAATCAGAATAAACGGAATCAATGTCACAACAGACATTGCCAGTAAGATATTAATAGATGAAGTAAATCCACCCGGATCTAAAAAGTTATCAATATCAAAAGTAACGCCTGTGTCTTGAGCAAGCATGATGGTGGGATATAAAAAAGAAGCAACAAACAGTAGCTTAATGCATCTTCTTTTATTAAAAAAATTAAGTAGTTTTTTCATAAGAATCAAGTACCTGAATAGTTTGCCCTGCTACACTAATAAGGAAGTTTTTTTCCCTTACTTCAACCATAACAAGGGCAACCCCATTATCTATTACGCGTCTATCTATAATTTCAATTTCACCTGTATATTTAACTTTTTGTATCTTCTTACTAAATTTAAGAACACCATACAAAATTGCGCCTAAAATACATAAAGACAAAATGACTTGAATATAATAGGAGACAGGCATATGCCTACCGCTTCACAGAAGAAATTACATTAGTGACACGAAGCCCATAATTATTATCAATAGCGACTACTTCGCCTTGAGCAACAACTTGTCCGTTAACAACTAAATCTAAAGGTTCTCCTACTAAACGTTCTAATTCAATAATAGAACCTTCAGTCAATTCAAATACTTCTTTTAAAGACACATGCGAGCGGCCCAATTCCACGGCAACATCTACAGGTATATTACTAAAAATGCCAGAATTCATTTTATCTTCGGATTGCTCCATTTCTATATCAGGAAATTGAACACCAGAAATTAATGGTTCAGGAATAATTGGTTTTTGGGTTAGGTCTTCGCTATAAATATCGGTAGCACCTTCTGAGTCTTCTGTCTCAATCGAAGGGAATTCTACATCTTCAGATTCAGTAACGTCAGAAGACATTAAATCATTTTCTTCGTCCATATCAGAAACGAAGTCTTGTCCGGGTTCTGTCTCTTCAATAACAAGCTCTTCAACCTTCTTCTTTGGGCGACCTCTTCTTTTTTTTGGTTTGGCGCTTTCGTTTTTGCTGTCCTCATTTACCGAGAACGCTTCCTCCATAATCGGATCAATATCAGCTAACGGATCATCAAAGTCTTTTTTCTTTGCCACTTGAAAGCACCTCCTTTATTAGTTCTAAATAATCTTCAGAAGCTTTTGAATTGGGGTCATATTCGAAAATAGTTTTCTTGACCCCGGGAGCCTCTGAGAGTGAAACGCAACTTCTTATAGGCATTGATATGTTGCCTGGAAAAACACGATTCAAACTGTCCAATATGTCTTTTGATTTTTTATTCCTTTTATCAAAAAAAGTTGGTATGACCTTAGTAATTTTTATTTCTTTATCAAACAGTTTATTAATGATCTTGATATTCTTCAATAGTTGTTTTACTCCAATGAGGGATAAATACTCCATTGACACAGGAAGTAAAATCTCGTCTGAATAAATTAAAGCATTTTGATTAAGTAGGTTCATAGAAGGTGCACAGTCTAAAAGAACAACATCGTATCCTTCTAAAGATTCAAGTCGATCAGACAAAACATACTCTCTATCAGCTTCTGTTGTTAATTTCATTTCTGCAGGAAACAAGTGTTCATTGGCACAAATAATATCTAAGTTTTCTCGAGCAGAAACTATACAGTCTTCAGGATCTAATCCTTTAATAAGGAGATCATAAAGAGTAACAGATGTACGAATACCAAGGTGGTGGCTAGCAGAACCTTGAGGATCCGTGTCGACAATCAACACTTTCAGTCCTTGAAGGGCCATACCATGGGCCATATTCACAACCGTAGATGTCTTGCCAGTCCCTCCCTTATAATTAATAATGCTAATCCGTCTCATAACTCCACCTAGTATACCTAAAATTAAACCGCTTAGGTAGGAATAAAAAAAACCTAATAAATTTTCCTTAAAATATAATGCTCTAAAGGAGCAACCTAACTTATAAAACAAAACACCACCCTAATCAACAAAAAGCCCGAAGGCCAAACTAATTCCTAAAAAAACAAGACGCCTAATGGGCTTTATGAGGTTTACTCAGACTCGTCGAGGTCGTCCCAGGAAAACTCCTCATCAAAATCTAAGTCATCACCAAGATCATCTCCTATATCTTCTAGGTCATCACCAAGCTCATCAAGAGTGTCTTCGGCTTTATCTGCTTCAGGGGTTACTTCTTCAGCGACAACAGCAACAGGTGCTTCTTTTGCAAGGTCTTCTGGAGGTATACCTGCTTTAGGTGGTTCACTTGGGGTAGTGTCTATATCAAATTCATCAACGTCTGCCTCAAATGCGGTAGCTTCTTCGGGTGGTGAACTAACTAAACTATCATCATTAGACTCAACTATCGACTCAGCAGGCTCAACATCCGCATCAGTTTCAAATAATGCCGCTTCAGCTGAAACAGCTTTCTCTGAAGTTTGTACCGGTAAAGGATCTTCAAATAGATCATTATCAGAAACGATTTTTTCAGGTTCTTGCCCGAAATCATTGTCAACAGTATCCGAAATATCGTGAGTTATAGAGTCAGCAATTTCTTCTTTTTCTTCTTCTGAAATTTCATTTGAAGTTTCAGTAACTACCACCTCCTCAATTTCTGGAAGAGCATCTTCAATTTTGGGGTCTAAGTCATTTGGAATAACTGAATTCATCTCTAACTCTTCAGTCTCTTCTGCTGCTCCTGCAAAATTAACAACGGCGTCTTCAACAGCTTCAGTTGTTTTAGGAGGACGTGGTTTTTGAGAAATAACAACTTTCGGACCTATATGCTCAAAAGTTTCATCAAGATCATCGTCGTTAGCAAGTTCAACAGACTCACCATCAGAGTCATCATCAGCATTGGCTTGGGAAACTACCTGCATAGCCAAGTGATGATCGTGTACGCCTGGTTGCCCCATAAATTTACAATTATCACCTAAGGATATTTCTAAAAGATCAGTACATTTTTTATCTAACGAAATCACATCACCAACTTGTAAGCTATGCAATTCTTGCATAGTCAACGTGGCATTTCCTAAAGATACTTGAACAGGAATATTGATTGAACTTACCGTTTTTTCAGATAATTTAATAGTTGGTTTTAGCGGTTGAGTCAGCGCTCTGTGTCGTGCCATTAAACGTTTAATTGTTCTATTAGGGTAAGCCCAAATTATTTTTTTCAATTCACCTTTGCCATAATACAAATGAAATGAAAATATAACATAGGCTTCTCTCTGTGAATTTCGTTTATCCACAATATAATCACCAATAGAAAAGTTAATATCCATATCTTCAGGGGAAAAAACACCTTCCCAAGCGTTCGAAACTATTGGAATAAGCGACTCTAATTGTGCCTCTAAAACACTAACCTCAAGTTCAGAAAATTGATCAGTGCTAGATACTTCTCCCTTACCGCCTGTTAACCGATCTACCATAACATCAGCAAGATCCCAGTCAAAAATAACATTAATATCACCAAACTGTTTAACAACATAGTTGGATTGAACGACTCTTTCATCTTGAGAGCTAACAAATTCACCATATGACAACTGTGTAGCAAGAATCGTATGTAATTCAATCTTAATATTCATGTCTTGATATAGTTTTTTAGCTACTTTTTCAGCAAGCCTGTAATGAAGCATATGTAAAAAACGCATATCTTCTCTAGTTAAACTATCAAAGTTCACATTTTTAACTTCAGACACTTGCACTTCGTCTACAGCATCAGGGTCTTCATGAATCTTAGTCCAATCACCAATAGCTGGTCCAAGTTTCAAACTTTTAGAATATAAAAACTGGCTTCTTTTTGAACTCATTTTTTCTCTCTCACGAATTTAAAAACTACAGGCGAGCCATCCGTTAAAAACACACCTTCTAGATTTGCAATGGCTCCAGATTTCTTTTTGCGACCATCTCTAAGATCAGTATATATAATTTCCTCTGATGAAGTAAAGGAAGGAGCTTGTGATTGTGCAGAATTAGCTTGTGCATTTGACACTAACGAACTACTTGCATCAGCCGCACGGTCCGTTCCTATAGAGGCTAAAGACTGATTAATAAAAGCTTGTGTTTGCAATACTTGAAGTTGTAAAGCCTGTTCATCAGTCCCCTGCATTTGACTAACAAACCTAGGATCTCCACTTTGGGCAACTTGATATTCAATTTTCAATCTAATTTTATCTTCCAAACGAAGGAAGTGCCCCTCTTTATTTGTAATAATTTCAACCACATCTCCACGTTCTTTATTAAATTCTTCATCTAATTTTACTTTTTGGTTTCTATCTATATAGTCAACTGTTATTCCTAAATATTTAGATTTCATAAAGTGACTTAAACTTTGGAGTTGTTGCTTAGGTTGAGAAAAACTATTATTTTTTGGTGCATTAAACACAGGTTGAGGTATATTAAAGCCCTGGGAAAATACTAAAGATGTATATATAAATAAGCTAAGGAAAAGAAAAAGAAGCTTTATAATCATCAAATTATTATAACTTATTTCAGGCTAAATTAATACCAATCTTATTCTAAAGAAAACTCGTCATCTAAAGACTCAGTAGTTTCCTCTTGTTCTTGTTTGCTGTTTCCTTCTTCAGAATCTTTTTGAAACAGTGTTTCTTGAAAGCCTTCAACAAAATTAACTTCAATTTCTTCATCCGGGTAATCTTTTTGTAGAAGGTTAATTAAATTGATCCGGTCTTCTTCAGTAAGCATCGGAATATCACCGTTTTTACCTCTAACTAACTGAACAAATAATTTATTTTCATCATGCCTAATATGTACTTCTAAATCCATCTTACCAAATTTGAATTGATATTCATTTTTATCTAAGTTTCTAATAATCTCAACAGTATCTTTAATAAAATTACGAAGATTACCATTAAGATCTTCTAAAAACAAAAGGGGGTTTTGTGGAAGAAGTCTGATAACTAAGCCATGGTTTATAGCTGCATATAAAGTAAAATCTTTATCCTGGTCCGTAGGCTTAGGAGTAGGTTCATTTGGATCTAGTTGATCAGCTGAACGAGCTTTCATCTCTTGTTCAAATGATTGGTTGGTAATTTGATCTTTCAAGGCCTTAGCATCTTTATCTGAGCCTTCAAGAGGATCAGCCGCTAGAAACTTATAAGTAAGACCACCCACTTTAACAAAACGAGATTCAAGATCCGTATTAACTTTAGTATCTTTAGAAACGGAATTAAATGAAATATCTATTAATGCGTCTAAATGTTTGAGAGATATGGGATTAACATCACTACTTGGTTGAGAATTTACATTTGAGCTAACAAAACTCATGCTTTAGATTCTTTTACCTTTTCTTGTTGTTCTTTTTTGATTTTATATCTGTATGAATCAAAAACCTGACCTAATTTTTTAGAATATTTTTCATCTTTAACAAATTGTTTAGATAAAGGAAAGCGTTGATGTAATATTTTTCCAGATTTGGAGATTTTATCATTAAGAGCTTCGAAAGTTACACCTTCAGAATTTTTGCTTTCAAAATCTATTCCAATAGTGCCTAAGTCATTTATACCAGCTTTAATAAAGTCTGTAATATGCTCAGCATTATTTTCAACATTGATTGTTAACAAAATTTCTGGTGGAAGAATTGACTTAGCCAATTTAATAGCATTAATAATCGTTTCTTTAGTAGGTATTGAGCCTTTGATTCCTTTAATAGGGACATCCGAACTAAATGTTTCTAAAGCGACTTCATGAATGGTTCCATATTTTTCATGTATTTTTGAAATATATTCAAATTGTGTTTTACGTCGTACATCAGACAAACTGGATCCGATTAAAACACTTGTTATAGTTGGTAGTTTTAATTTACCAGCCCATTCTATATTTTTTTTACGATACAGTACCTGCTGTGGGCCTTTTACCATTCTTGCACTAATCAATTGGTAATCGTGCATAGATTCTAGGGGGATTTTCAATAATGCAGAAATTTCTGAGATAGATCTCATTTCATCAGGAGTTATAAAACCAACATCCAATACAGGGATTAAGCCTTCAAGAAAACCTAATTCTGCAACGGTATAAAGATATTCTATATATGAGCCAAAGCCCCAAAGTTCCAATAAAGATTTAATATGAGGAAATTGATCAGGTCGTCGCGTAGCTGTATAAATAACTTCTCTAGCACCTTGTAAACGTGCACTTTTAACTTTTCTTATAGTAGAATAGGGAACAACAAACTTTTCACGATTATTAAAATAGTCGAAGAGATTTATATTAACAGATTTTGAAAAGCTAAAAGTATCTTCACTATTTTCAGCGAGTATATCAATTTCTTGCTCTTCATTTTCACGATTTCCAAGGGCATATCCGGCCATAACTCGTCCCTTCTTATAAACTGATTGAATTAAATAAAAAATGCAAAGTATAAAACACATTTTCTGCGTAATATACTTTGCATTTCTTTAATATTATTTATTTGTTTGTTGCTCATTATTCTTGGCCACGACCCACTCTCCCACCAAGGTAACTCGGCAGTACCATAGGCGCTGAAGGACTTAACTTCTGTATTCGGAATGAGAACAGGTGTACCCCCTTCGCAATAATGACCAAGAATAATAAGCAACAAACTTAAATTTCTCTCATCCCTATATTAATTACTAAATAAGGCAAACAATTTAAAAAAACAAATCTCTTAAGAAACCTTTCACAAACCAGGTTAGTCAAGACCTCAACCGATTAGTACTGGTCAGCTAAAGAAGTCCATTCTGCTTCAAGCAAGCTTGAAACGTCCTTTATTCTAGACACGCATTACTGCGCTTACACACCCAGCCTATCAACCTTGTGATCTACAAGGGGTTTTACTCACATATAGTGATGGGAAATTTAATCTTGAGGTGGGCTTCCCACTTAGATGCCTTCAGCGGTTATCCCTTCCGTACATAGCTACCCAGCGTTTACTCTTGGCAGAATAACTGGTACACCAGTGGTACGTCCATTCCGGTCCTCTCGTACTAGGAACAGCTCCTCTCAAATTTCCTACGCCTGTAGCAGATATGGACCAAACTGTCTCACGACGTTCTGAACCCAGCTCACGTACCGCTTTAATGGGCGAACAGCCCAACCCTTGGAACCGACTCCAGCTCCAGGATGCGACGAGCCGACATCGAGGTGCCAAACCTCCCCGTCGATGTGAACTCTTGGGGGAGATAAGCCTGTTATCCCCGGGGTAACTTTTATCCGTTGAGCGATATCCCTTCCATTCGGAGATACCGGATCACTAGGTCCGACTTTCGTCCCTGCTCGACTTGTAAGTCTCGCAGTCAAGCTCACTTATACCCTTACGCTCTACAAACGATTTCCAACCGTTTTGAGTGAACCTTTGAGCGCCTCCGTTACTCTTTAGGAGGCGACCGCCCCAGTCAAACTACCCACCAGACTCTGTCCTATTCCCGGATAACGGGACGTAGTTAGTATTCCAAAATAATCAGGGTGGTATCTCACTGACGACTCCACAACGACTGACGTCGTCACTTCAAAGTCTCCCACCTATACTGCACAAATTAGTCCAAAAAACAAAGCCAAGCTATAGTAAAGCTCCACGGGGTCTTTCTGTCTTGCTACAGGTAATCCGCATCTTCACGGATGATTCAATTTCACCGAGTCTCTCGTTGAGACAGTGCTCAATTCGTTACGCCTTTCGTGCGGGTCGGAACTTACCCGACAAGGAATTTCGCTACCTTAGGACCGTTATAGTTACGGCCGCCGTTCACTGGGGCTTCAATTCGGAGCTTTGACCGAAGTCTAACACCTCCTATTAACCTTCCAGCACTGGGCAGGCGTCAGCCCCTATACATCACCTTACGGTTTAGCAGAGACCTGTGTTTTTGATAAACAGTCGCTTGAGCCATTTCATTGCAACCCACCTAGGCTTACACTGTAAAAGTTTAACCTAAACGGGCACCTCTTCTCCCGAAGTTACGAGGCTATTTTGCCGAGTTCCTTAACGAGAGTTATCTCGCGCGCCTTGGTATTCTCTACCCATCTACCTGTGTCGGTTTTAGTACGGTTACCTAAAAATCTCGCTAGAGGATTTTCTAGTCAGTGTGGACTCAATTACTTCCCAGCAAGCTGGTCGTCATCACTCCTCAGAGTATATGAAAAGACGGATTTACCAATCTTCTCCTCCTACAAGCTTAAACCTCAATCCAATAAGAGGCTAATCTATCCTACTGCGTCTCCCCATCGCTAATAACGATTTTTCGGTAGTACAGGAATATTAACCTGTTGTCCATCGTCTACGCCTTTCGGCCTGAACTTAGGCGCGACTAACCCTGGGCGGACGAGCCTTCCCCAGGAAACCTTAGATTTACGGCGAATAAGATTCTCACTTATTTTTTCGTTACTTATGCCAACATTCTCACTTCTGATTCGTCCACCGAACTTCTCAATTCGACTTCAACCTAATACAGAACGCTCCTCTACCGCTGATAATAAATTATCAACTCGTGATTTCGGTAGTACACTTGAGCCCCGTTACATTTTCGGCGCAGAACCACTCGACCAGTGAGCTATTACGCTTTCTTTAAAGGGTGGCTGCTTCTAAGCCAACCTCCTGGTTGTTTGTGTGACTCCACTACCTTTCCCACTTAGTGTACATTTAGGGACCTTAATCGACGATCTGGGTTGTTTCCCTTTTGTCCTAGGAGCTTAGCCCCCTAAGACTCACTCCTGAGTATGAAAGTCCGGCATTCGGAGTTTGCCTAGGTTTGGTAATACTGGTGGTACCCCTAGCCTAAACAGTGCTCTACCTCCGGACTCCTTAACCTCAAGGCTGACCCTAAAGTCATTTCGAGGAGAGCCAGATATCTCCCGGTTCGATTAGCATTTCACCACTATCCACAAGTCATCCAAGCATTTTTCAACATACACTGGTTCGGACCTCCACGAGATGTTACTCTCGCTTCATCCTGCTCATGGATAGATCACCGGGTTTCGGGTCTAATAACAGCAACTGAACGCCCTATTAAGACTCGCTTTCGCTACGGCTCCGTATAAAAACTTAACCTTGCTACTGCTATTAAGTCGCTGGCACATTCTTCAATAGGCACACACTCAGATCCAAAAGGATCCTCGTATTGCTTGTAAGCGTATGGTTTCATGTTCTATTTCACTCCCATTCCTGGGTTCTTTTCACCTTTCCCTCACGGTACTGGTTCACTATCGGTCATATAATGGTATTTAGCCTTGGAAGATGGTCCTCCCAGATTCCCGCAGGATTTCTCGTGTCCCGCGGTACTCAGGAATACTTCAAGTAAGGTGCTATGTTTTCGTATACGGGACTATCACCCTCTATGGTTATTCTTTCCAGAATATTTTACTAACATAACACTTTGTAACTTACCTACTCTTTTACAGAAGAATAAAGAAGCATCCTACAACCCCTAACTATCAGCGCCTGTAAGCTACTAACAATAATTAGGTTTAGGCTGATCCCGTTTCGCTCGCCGCTACTAAGGGAATCTCAATTGATTTTTTTTCCTCAGGTTACTTAGATGTTTCAGTTCACCTGGTTCTCTTCATTGCCCTATTAATTCAGACAATGATACATAGACATTACTCTATGTGAGTTTCCTCATTCGGAAATCCCCGGATCAAAGCTTGTTAGCAGCTTCCCGAGGCTTATCGCAGCTATCCACGTCCTTCTTAAACCTATATGCCAAGGAATCCCCCATACGCCCTTAATATCTTGACCAACTGATCTGTGGAAGATCACTTATCAAGATTTGTTTCTTACATTTAAATCGTTTTTGCCTTATTTAGTTATCAAAGATCTTACTGCTTTTCGAAATTGCAGAGTCGCAAAATATAAAGAATATTCTACCGTTTGTCAATTGTTATTTTACTATCTCTATATGAACATCACATAAGGATGTTTATTTATTAAAATAAGTGGGAATAATATATATTAGAAATACATCTTTACCATTTAGGGGGGGTGAAGTGGTATTCAACACAAGATTTGATCCTGGATCAAATCTAAATTCTTTACGAAATAAAACAACAAAAAATAACTCAGGTGCTTTTAATCTTGTTTTTTCTAATAAAAATGAAGCTTTAGAAGAACCTGAAAACACCGTGCCTGAAATAAATACAAACACAAAGATAAGTAGCTTCTCTAATAACATTGATATCGAGCAAATATCCCCATAAATTTCTCTTAATTCTTTTAAAACGAAACTGAATTTGTGTTTTTATAAAAAATAAGGCATGATCCTTTCATGGCTAAAGACAGTATAATTTCATCTAACAAACGTGCGTATCATGACTTCGAGATTTCAGACAAACTTGAAGTAGGAATCGCTCTAGAGGGACATGAAGTAAAGTCCATTCGAAAAAACAAAATAACCTTAAGAGATACCTACGTACGAATTATCAATGAAGAGCTTTGGTTAATTGGATGTCACATCACACCCTACGCACAAGCCCATCTTGTAACAACTATAGCCCCAATGAGAGATCGAAAACTGCTAATTCATAAAAAGCAAATGTTGAGGTGGTTAGGAAAAGTAAAAGTAAAAGGATTTACCATACTTGCCCTTAAAATGTATTTTACAAATAATAGAATTAAACTTGAAGTTGGAATGGGTAAGTCAAAAAAAGAATTTGATAAACGACGTGTACTTAAAGAAAAAGAACAAAAACGCGAAGCTGAACGTGGAATGAAAAATAGTTATTAAGCGCTAAGGAATCATTCTAACGCTTTCAATTGCTTGCTATTTAGTTATATTTTCTAACCCAAAATTAGGATCTAAATAATGACTCCCTCCCAAGAGACGCATTGGAGGCGTTCTCATTTTAAAACGTATTCATAACTCAAAGGATCCTCAAACCCAGCGTCTTTAAACCCTTTAAGCCTTAAAATACAAGCTGGACACACCCCACAAGCCGGTCGTTTGCCTTCGTAACATGTATGAGAGTGTGAGTACCAATCCATTTTATTAAAGCTATACATGAGCCGTACGGTTGCCGCTTTACTTAGGGTCATCAAAGGCGTTTTGATTTCAAAATGGCTCTCCATTGCTAAATTTATGGTCTGCTCGGCTGATTTAATAAAGTCAGATCTGCAGTCTGGATAACCTGAATAGTCAGTTTCACAAACACCTGTATAGATTATATTGCACTCTCTTTCTCTGGCATAAACAGCGGCCATTGCAAGAAAAAATAAGTTTCTACCTGGAACAAAGGTATTAGGAATTTCGTTATCAACTTGAGAGATCTCGATACTTGAGTCCGTTAACGCGTTATTATTTAGTTTATTAATAAATGTGGCATCAATAATATGAAAATCCACGTTTGCCAAAGAGGCAATTTTTTGGGCTTGTTGAAGTTCTATTCTATGTCGTTGTCCATAGTCAAAAGAAACAGAATAAACCGTCTCACATTCGTTTTGAGCAATGGCCAAACAAGTAGTACTGTCTTGCCCTCCAGAAAGTAGTACTAAGCCTGATTTATACTTCATTTCGTTACCAAAGTTATTAATTCTATTCGAGAACTCACACCTATTTTTCTAAATATTCCTTTTAGATGTGCTTTTACTGTCCCCTCTTCTATAAATAAGTCTGTGGCTATTTGTTTATTTGATTTACCTTTACGAAGCTCAGTAAGTATCTCTAATTCTCGTTTTGATAACTGATAAGCTTTTAATTTTTCAGACATCTCATTAGACACTTTTTTCTTGTCTTTTTCACACTGTTTTTTTCCTAAATAGATTCCTAAAAAAGGGACGAGAAAATAAGCCGAAATAAATAAGGTTCGACTCAAAGATGCACTGAGCCTTTGACCGTAATAAATTGATACAAAGCTTTCCCAGATAATTGCGCTAAGCAGAATCAATAACACATCAAACACGCTTAATGACACTTGTTTTCTCGTTAACGTAAAGGTACTGAGGCCTAAAAACAAAATCATCCCAGAAATCCATACGGGTAAAATAATGCCATTCATAAACAATTCAATTTTTGATTGGTCCGGAGCGCCTTTTTGAATAATTCCCAAACAAGTGGCGTATACAGAAATCACCACTGACACGGCTAGAAAAGCTAACACACACCCACACAGACCAATAACAATATTTCGAAACAATTTAAACACAAACGTACTCATATTAAAGGTAAATTACCACTAAAGAGGTAGAGTATAAAGTCGGTTTACCTCTTTTGGGGAATATTTTTATAACTACGCATCAAATACACTTTCTATAAATCAATTAGGAGGTTTTAAAAATGAAAATGAAAACAAATATTAAATTAAGTATGGTGATGCTAATACTATTAAGTACATCAGCATTAGGGATAAACTTACACAGTAATTTGCCTGGAAAAAGCAACCCACATGATAGTTATTTTGGAGGACGATTAAATAAAACAGCTGATCTTGCATACGGAGGTTTACGGTTAAAATCAACCCAAATCAAGGAGTCTAGCAATATACTTGTTGGAGGGGGTGGCGCGCGTGTATATCTCAACAAATATCTTATTGGGGGAGAAGGGTATGGCGGAATTGTTGGAGACTACAAAACAATATATGGAGGTATGATGCTAGGGGGACTATTTAACCCAGAAAAGAAAATTAACTACACCCTGAAGTCTCGTTTTGGAGGAGGTTTAGTAGTAAGTAGATCTGAAAACAGTTTTTATCTAAACATTGAGCCACAATTTGACATAAATCTTAATATTCGATCTAACGTAAAGGGCTTTCTTGGTATTGGACTCCCCTATAGCTTTAATTTCGACACTGATGACCTAAATAATAATGATTTGAACCACGCATCATTCACAGTTGGATTGAAATTTGCAGAATACTAATAGTTTTTTAATAGTGTAGAGACAGTGCATAGGCTCCTTTTCATACCCTATTACTCTTTTCCCCAAGCAAGTTATTAATTCGCAGATAGCACCTCTATACTCAACCGTTATTCGACCTGGGCGTTGTAAACAAAGCGCTCCAAATTGTTCAAGTTCTTGAAAACACTCTTTCCAGTCTTGTTTTATTCCCATAAATGGAGGCCTAGCTTCTCGGGTTGAGGCCGAACTATTATTTGAAATATAGATGCCATAAGAACCCATCAAGCCATGCGTTGCGGCTCGAAGCTTAGGCTTACCAGAGGCGTGTGGTTTCGAAGAAGGAGTTGACTCAGTATTAGCTGCTCTATAAACACTACATAAATTTACTAGCAAATCTGCACAACTGTCCCTGTTTCCCAGAATGTTGTAATGGTTATTGTTAATGTACTGAAGAACCACTCTCTTTGACCCAGAAGGGTTAAGATCCCGCCGAATCGAATTTATGTCCCTCACACCTTGGCCTTCTACATAGGTAGCAATGTCTGATTCGAATGGTTCAAAAGGTCAGTCGTTAACAAGCTATTACTTTCTGTTTCGATATCTGGATTAAGCAACAGATTTTGACGAATCATAAACTCAGCTACTTTACGTTGTAATGCACTACTAGGTAACGGAAAGGACACTCCCTCCACACTAAAGGATTTATTAATATACTCTCGCACAGACGTAGAAATTGTTTCTTTATCTCGACCATGTGTAAGATCATAAGAAATAAACCTATTTTTAAAGACTTGTACTGACAAAGGAACCGACTGGCCTTGCACCGACAAGCTAGTCATAATTGCTGTAACGGCACAATTACCGTCAGGTTTAACCTTAACTACTGTGGACTGAGAAAGAAATTCAGTTAAGTTAAAGGTCTGATGGATAGGCTGTTGAGATGCTATTAATGAGTTAAAACTTCCAATAACACTTTAATGGGGTGAACTGTTTCAACGTTAGAGAAGCGCTTAATTTGCTCTCGACAAGAAAATCCTGTGACTACTATCTGTGAAGTAGAGTTAGTTTCAATTTTCTGCCTCCAACTCAAATCATACAGACTTAAAGACGTTTTATAGTGTTCTACTTCATGACCATAAAGCCCAGCCATTCCGCAACATCCTTGTTGGGCCACAATTAACTTTAATCCAATCACCTTAAATATTTTCTGCCAATTTTCCATGGCCATTTTTGATTGGGATTTTTCTGTACAGTGGCCTAACAAAGTATAGGTAATAGTAGGTAACTTTGCCTGTAATTTAACATCTTTCAAAAGTGAAAGAATATAGTCTTGAATCATCAACACTTCAAATTTAACATCGGATCCTAAACTTTTTTTATATTCATCTGAATATGTTAAAACCATACTGGGCTCAATGCCAATAATTGGAACATTTTTAGCCGCTATTTGATTTAAAAATAAACTTTGTTTTGATGCAGTCTGTTTAAATTTATCTAAAAAACCAAGGACATGCAGTGGTTTTCCATTAGGGTAAAAAGGTAAAATATGAACTGTAACTTTTAATTTTTCAAGAAGCGCTATCACGCCTATAACCAGGTCTGCCTCATAAAAACTGGTGAAGGCATCTTGAACTAAAAATACATGTTTTTTTGAAAGATCTAAGTTATCTAATTGTGAGACATCAAAAATACTTTTATTTAACTTTTTAAGTGATCTTTTTAGAGAGGTTTTGCTTAATTGAGGTAAATCAATAAGCCCAATTAATTTTAAAATAAATCGAGATATTGGCGTATTAGAAAGTGGTCTAATAAACATTGAAAATTTGGATTGAAAGAGCAAGGTTTTTTCTAAAAGACTCACCAGATTATCTCTAAATGGCCTAGAATTTGTTTTATAAAATTCATATAAAAACTGAACTTTATAGTGTGGAATGTCTATCTCAACAGGACAGTCTGAAACACAAGCTTTACAAGACAAGCACCCTTTTAAAGAGCCTAAAACCAATTTGGTAAACCCTTCAGAAGCGTCACTATCAACACTTCTTTGACGTAACCATTCTCTAATCAAAATAGCTCGCCCCTTTGGCGATTGCTGCCTATCAAATGTTACCTTGTATGAAGGACACATAATGTCGTTTTTGGCTGAAGAAAAACAGGCCCCGTTTCCATTACAAGAAATTACTTTAGAAAAGTCGTCTTGAAAACTTTTATTAATTTGCCTATCAAACTGGCCTCTCAATGGAGACAATAAAGGGGCTAAGGCAGATTTAGACTCTAATGGACTCGCAATTTTACCAGGGTTCATTTTATTAAACGGATCAAACGCCGATTTTATTTCTCTAAACACATGGGTTAATTCAAGTCCAAAAAATAATTCAGAAGTCTCTGATCGAAATCCACGACCATGTTCTCCCCACAACACGCCATCATATTTTTTTACCAAATTAGCAACTTTAGATGTTAAGTCTTGAATTAATTTTTCAGAAGATGGGTCTTGTAGATTAATACCCGGACGAATGTGAATGCAACCAACATCGACGTGTCCATAAAATCCAAAACTCAGGTCATTTTCTTTAAGTACGTTTGTAAAATCGTTAATGTAATTTGAAAGATGTTCTATTGGAACACTTCCGTCTTCAATAAACGGAATGGGCTGGGCAATTGAATTAGTTTTTAATAAGAGCCCAACGCATTGCTTTCTAATTTGCCATAACTCTGAAATCTCGCAGCCGTTAGTAGTTTCAAAACTTTCACAGTGTTTATTGGCTTTAAAATAATCAAGAAGCTCTTTGCTATTTTCTTCTAAATCCTCAAAAGTATCAGCCACAATTTCTACATAATGAATAGCGTTCGACTGTAAAGTTTTAAGCTGAAAAAAAGGCTTTAAATTATTAAAAGAGCCTACTTTACTCACTTGTTTTAAAACATGTTCGTCTAAAGTTTCTACAGCTAGGGGATTAAATTTCACAATTTTTGGGGCATCAAGCAACGCCTCATTTAAAGATGGGTAATGTACTATTATTAGTCTTTTATAGTTTGGAATAGGGGTAAGTTTCAGCGTAGCTTCTGAGGTAATTGCCAAGGTACCTTCTGAGCCTGCAATAAGTGTATTCAAGTTAAATATCTGCTGAGTTGGGTCGTAGACTTGCGCTAAATTATAACCAGTTAAACAGCGACTAAGTTTAAAAAACACCTCTTTAATTTTAGTTTGATGTTTAGTAGTAAGAGACTGGATTAGAGTTAACAATTGGCCTAGAAAATTAGATTGATTTTTTAATTGTTCTCCTTCAATTTTTGTAAGAAGTGACGTTTCAAAAAAGTCGCCATTAAATAAAATATTTTTAAGTGAAATAATATGATCACAGGTTTTTCCGTATACCCGAGAGCCTTTTCCGGAGGCGTCGGTTCCTATCATCCCACCGATTGTTGCTCGGTTACTTGGAGACACTGTTGGTGCAAAAAAGAGTTTATGGGGTTTTAAAAAATTATTAAGGTCGTCCAATATCACCCCAGGTTGAACCGTTATCAATTGGTCTTCTTTATTGAAGTCCAAAATTTTTGTCATGTGGCGAGAACAATCAATTATAATTCCAGTTGTTAAGGACTGCCCATTAGTACCAGTACCACCGCCTCTTGGAGCAAATACGATACCTTCATATGCTTGAGAGTTCGACAGTTTTAGAGCCATAGAAATATCGTGATGAGATTTAGGAAACAGAACGGCTTGGGGAAGAATTTGGTAGATACTGTTGTCAGTAGCCATGACGAGTCTACTAGCAAGAGAAGACTCAATATCACCAGAAAACCCTTGGGTTGATAGTTCTTGTAGAAAAGAGTTAATACGTTCAGTAGTTTTTTGCATTAACTTAATTATAGCGCAAGAAAGAAAAAAGAAACGTGCGAAGCAAAACTAAAAAAAACAGGAAAGCAATGTGAAAAGCACAAGCGAAGCTAACAAAAAACATGAAACAGAAAAAAATAGTTAATAAACATCAAAGGAGAATTATATAAAAAGTGCAAATTAAGGAATAAAAAAGGATCCATTTTTTCATATTCAATATTTCTAGAGAAGTGGATAGTAGCGGAAGCTACAGCCGCATACCTAAAATTTTGAAGATGGAAAAATTGGTAGCGGGGGCAGGATTCGAACCTGCGACCTTCGGGTTATGAGCCCGACAAGCTACCACTGCTCCACCCCGCGTCATTTAGGCAAAAGCTAAGCTAGACACTTTACATAGA
Organism: Candidatus Marinamargulisbacteria bacterium SCGC AAA071-K20; assembly: GCA_003265975.1. GTDB lineage: Bacteria > Margulisbacteria > Marinamargulisbacteria > AAA071-K20 > AAA071-K20. The sequence continues at coordinate 7,810 of QFBU01000009.1, read as the reverse complement.
AAACCCCATTCTTTCAAGGGCAGCCACTGTACAAAGTTTCTGCCTAGCTATGCTATAATCAAACTTACTATGACCGAAGAAGATCGTGTAATTGACGCCGAAGTTCATGAAGAAGACTATAAACAAACCAGTTTACGTCCAAAGTTCCTTGAGGAATTTGTGGGACAAGAAAGCATCAAAAGAAACTTAAATATTTATCTAGATGCAGCAAAAAAGCGTGGCGAAAACGTAGAGCACATTCTACTGTATGGCCCTCCAGGACTTGGGAAAACATCCTTAGCCAATATTATTTCTGCAGAAATGAACGTTAATATAAAAACGACATCCGGCCCGGCCATTGATCGCCCAGGCGATCTAGCTACAATTTTAACCAATCTTGAAGAAGGCGATGTATTATTCATCGACGAAATTCACAGGCTAAATCGTGCCGTTGAAGAAGTTCTCTACCCCGCAATGGAAGACTTTGAATTAGATATTGTCATTGGAAAAGGTCCTTCTGCAAGGTCCATTAGAATTGATGTCCCAAACTTTACTTTAATAGGTGCAACAACACGAATAGGCTTATTAACAGCGCCACTTAGAGATCGATTTGGTATTATCGAACGACTTGAATTTTACACCCCTGAAGAACTGGCCTTTATTATTCGCCGATCAGCAAACTTATTAGACACCGATATGTCTGAAGCTTGTTCACTTGAAGTATCTAGACGATCTAGAGGTACACCAAGAATTGCAAACAGACTTCTCAAACGGATTAGAGATTGGGCTCAAGTAAAAAATGAAGGCCTCATCAATTCAGATATCATTCAAAAAGCGCTTACTGGGCTTGGTGTCGACGATAAAGGACTAGATAGTCTCGATTATAAATACTTAAAAGCAATTGCTGAAAAGTTCGGCGGTGGACCTGTTGGTGTAGACACAATAGCCGCTAGTTTGTCTGAAGAATCAGATTCACTTCAAGATGTTGTAGAACCCTATTTATTACAACTTGGATTTTTGGACAGAACAAGTCGAGGTCGATTAATTACAAAATTAGCTTATAATCATTTAAAGATGCCCATACCAGCGGCAAACCAACGACAAAAGTCATTATTTTAATTAAGGAGACAAGATGAGTACTAGAAAGGCAACAATAGAAAGAAATACAAACGAAACTAAAATTAAACTTGAGTTTAATATTGATGGTACAGGGCAAGTAAAGTTAGACACTGGAATGCCATTTTTTGATCATATGCTTGATCTTTTTACTCGTCATGGTTTATTTGATCTAGACCTTAAAGTAGATGGCGATTTAGAAATAGATTTTCATCACAGTGTAGAAGATGTAGGGATTTGTTTAGGACAAGCCTTTAAAGAGGCCTTAGCAGACGGAGAGAAAATTAACAGATATGCGTCAGGACAAATTCCGATGGATGAGTCGATTGCGAACATCGCCATTGATATTTGCAATCGGCCTTCTCTAATATTTAATCCAAGACTACCTCAAGGGGCTATTGGAAAATTTGATAGCGAATTAGTTCTTGAGTTTTTTCAGGCCTTTGTAAACAACGCTCGTATTGCATTACACATTGGCGTACCTACTGGCGAAAACTTACATCATAAGATTGAAGCATGTTTTAAAGGATTTGGTATAATACTTGACAGGGCTACACAACTTGACCCACGGAAAACAGGTGTGCCCTCTACTAAGGGAGTGTTATAGATTGACCACGGATACAGTAATTAACGAAAGTGTAATAAGCAATTATGTGTCTAAGCTTTCTGAAGAAATATACGTAGACTGCAACGACCACAACCAACTCGTACTTATCGGTGTTCTCCCGCTGGGCCCTGTGATTGCTGAACGTATCGCGCATCAAATTAAAAAAAATCACGAGATTGACATTATGACTGGTCAGCTAGACATTACAATTTTTTTGAACCCTGACCAATTAAAGGGTCCATTCATTGATTTACATCAAACCGATATCCCCTTCTCATTAAAAAATAAACATGTTGTATTAATCCAAGAAATTCTAACTACAGGGTTAAAAGCAAAGGCCGCATTAAATGCGCTTTCAGATTTCGATTCTCCAAAAGATATTAAATTAGCAACACTGATTGACAGAAACAATCGAAAATTCCCGATCTACGCAAATTATGTAGGTGAAATAATTGAAAGTAACATTGAAGAAACCATGTCTGTCGAACTTCTCGAAGTAAACGGCACAGACCAAATAACTATTTCATCTTAAATATTTTTTGTAAAACTGATACAATAAAGAACTATTATGGCAAAGAAAAAAAAAGCAGCAAAAAACAAAGCAAACGGAAATAAAAAAGACTGGCGAACTGTCATTTGGTATTTTTTAATTGCACTAATGGCCTTGTCGATTGTGACTACATACGTCCAAGGACCTCAAGGTCAAACTCAAATGCAATTCTCTGAATTTATGAGTGAAGTTGAAAAAGGAAATATCACTGAACTTTCAATCCGCCGATCAGACCAAACCATAACGGGCGCTACAAAATCTGGAACAGAATTTAAAACCTATTATATTAACTACCCTGAATTAGTTCCTGAACTTAGAAAACAAGGCGTTGCTATCAAAGTAAATCCAACCGACTCTGGTTGGGTTTGGAGTATCTTTATACAAGCGTTACTCCCATTTATTTTTATTGGACTTTTATGGTTTTTTATTTTTAGACAAGCACAAGGAATGAACAGCCAAGCCATGTCTTTTGGGAAAAATAAATCAGCCGCTTGGCAAAAGAAAGACCAAAAAGAGATTAAGACATTTAAAGATGTAGCGGGAGTAGACGAAGCCATTGAAGAGCTTGAAGAAATTGTTGAGTTTTTAAAACATCCTAAAAAATATAAAGACATTGGAGCAAAAATTCCTAAAGGAGCATTGCTTATGGGACCTCCAGGGACCGGGAAAACGCTACTTGCAAAAGCAATTGCTGGAGAAGCAGATGTTCCATTTTTCAGTTTATCTGGGTCAGAATTTGTAGAAATGTTTGTAGGCGTGGGTGCCTCTAGAGTGAGAGACTTATTTGCACAAGCTAAAAAAAGTGCCCCTAGCATTATCTTTGTTGATGAAATTGACGCGGTTGGAAGGCACAGAGGCTCCGGACTTGGTGGTGGACACGATGAACGAGAACAAACACTTAATCAACTACTAGTAGAAATGGACGGGTTTAGCCCAACTGAAACAGTGATAGTTATAGCCGCTACTAATAGACCTGATATTTTGGATCCTGCATTACTTAGACCTGGCCGTTTTGATCGTCAAATTGTGGTAGACAAACCAGACGTAGGTGGAAGACTAAGTATTTTAAAAATTCATGCTAAAGGCAAAAAACTAGGAAAAGACATCAACTTAGAAATCATAGCAAAAAGAACGCCAGGTTTTACCGGAGCAGATCTTGCCAATCTTATTAATGAAGGTGCGCTTTTGTCTGCCAGAAAAAACAATAAAGAAATAAGCATGACTGAACTTGAAGAAGCCACTGATCGGGTTATTGCCGGACCTGAACGTAAGTCTAAAATCATTGAGACAAAAGAAAAAGAAATTGTTGCATACCACGAGCTTGGACACGCTATAGTGGCCATTGCATTACCTGGCTCTGACCCTGTTCATAAAATCAGTATTCTTCCACGTGGACAAGCACTTGGCTACACGCTGCAACTGCCTGTAAGCGACAAACATTTAATGAGTAAATTAGAAATTGAAAACCAAATCAAAGTATTAATGGGCGGGCGAATTGCTGAAGACCTTATCTTCAACGAAATAACATCCGGTGCCTCAAATGACATTGAACGAGCCACTAATCTAGCTCGAAGTTATGTTTGCCAATATGGGATGAGTAAAAAATTAGGTGCTCGAAAATACGGAAACACAAGCTCACAAGTATTTTTAGGTAAAAGCTACTCCGATCAGTCTAAAGATTATTCAGAAGAAACCGCTCACGACATTGATACTGAAATTAGAGAGCTTATTGAAACCTGTTATAAAGATGCAAAAACTATCCTTGTAAAACACAAGAAAAAGCTAATTTCTCTTTCAAAATTATTAATTGAAAAAGAAGTACTAGACGGTCCTGAATTTTCTAAATTATTTGGAAAAGAAGTAGTTACTACAGCTTAATATCTAACTGAATCAAATAAATCATTTAATTGTTTACTACATCCCAAACATACGCCTATTTAAACATAGTCTGGAACTTGATATGATATTACCAGTCGGGGTGTGGCGCAGCCCGGTAGCGCACTAGTCTGGGGGATTAGTGGTCGCTGGTTCAAATCCAGTCACCCCGACCAGGAAGAATAATTATGTTGCAATCAAAAGACAGTACCCAATATTTTTCATTTGTTATTATTCCGCCAAGTGGAAGTAAGAGCTACACCTTTCGTATCAATAAAACTATTTTTAAAAGTATCCTCTCTATTTTTGCCCTCTTTATTATCGTAATTTCAGGACTCTTCTATATAGGATATGACAATAACCATACAAAATCTGAGTTTAAAAAGCTCAAAATAGAAACGCAAGAACAAAACGAAAAAATAAAAAAACTAGACTCAACTCTAGATGACCTACAAAATCATCTCCAAAATATAATTGAAAGAGAAGAAGAACTCAGGCTTTTATTGGGAGATACCAGCACAAAAAAGAAAAGAAAACGACGAAGTAAACGACGTTCAAAAAAACCTGCAAAGGTATTCGCTACAAACTATAAGAAAGTTAAAGCCCAGAAACTGGATCAAGATGAGCTAGTTAAAGCAAAATTAGACTTTTTAAAAAAGGAAATATTAAAAACAAAAACTAACTACACACTTATTTTAGATAAAGCTCATCAATATAAAGCAAGGTTTGCATCCACCCCTTCTATACGACCATTATATGGACGAATTCTTTCTAAATATGGATGGAGAAAACACCCTATATCGAAACGACGTAAGTTTCACAAAGGCATCGACATCGCTTCGTGGATTGGCGCCCCTATTCAGACAGGAGCAGATGGTATTATTGAATATGCAGGGTGGTCAGGTACATTTGGGTATGTAGTTGTGATTGACCATAACTTTGGGTATAGGACTATTTATGCGCATTGCTCTCAGCTCTTAGTAAAACGTAAGCAATTGGTAAAAAAAGGACAAATAATTGCACAAGTAGGAACCACTGGGCTTTCTACGGGGCCTCATCTCCATTATGAAATTAGAAAATGGCGGCAGTCTATTAATCCGCTTCCCTACTTGAACCTAGATATGTTTACAGCCAGCAGTCGAATATGGTAGATTGTCGTAACTATGGCTAAAGGTAAATTCAACAGTTCACTAGTAAGCACCGTAATTGGTGAAGAAACAACAATCAAGGGTATTATTCATACCCAACGATCCATTCGTATAGAAGGCACCGTAGAAGGCGAAATAAACTCTCAGGGCGAAGTTCATATTGGTGAGAAAAGCCAAATCAAAGCAAACATCATTGGTAAAACGGTAATTGTTTCTGGAGAAGTGGTTGGAAACATTGAAGCCATTAAAGGATTACAGATTTGCAAAACAGGTAAAGTTTACGGAAATATTTCTGGAGACCAGTTAATGATTGAAGAAGGTGGCATTTACAAAGGAAAAGTAAATATGGACATCATCTCAGCCAAAAACATTTACGAAGGTGAGCTAGAATTAGCACGAACCACAGCCAGCTAGGAACACTTTACGTTTGTGCCACTCCAATTGGCAATCTTTCAGACGCCTCATTTAGACTTATAGATACTCTCAAAACCGTTGATATTATTTATGCAGAAGACACTAGGGTTACAAAAAGACTACTTCAACATTATGACATTTCAAAACCAGTTTATTCACTTCAAAAGTATACTGAAGACAAACAAGTTAATGGTATTAAGAAAAACCTACTTGAAGGGTTGAATTTAGCATTAGTAAGCGACGCTGGAACACCTAATATAGCTGACCCTGGAGCACACTTACTTACTCAACTACATAAAGAAAGTTTTCCAATAGTTCCATTACCAGGCCCTTCAGCTATTACCACTTTAATTAGTGTGTCTGGAATATTGTGTAATCAGTTTACATTCTTAGGATTTTTACCCAAAAAGGAAAATGACAAAATAAGGGCATTTAATAAATGTATTGAATTCCCAATTGTATTTTTTGAGTCTGCAAAACGATTAAACGCCACATTAAAAACACTCGACATACATTACCCAGTAAAAGAAATATGTTTAGGAAAAGAGCTTAGCAAAAAATTTGAAACTGTTTTTACAGGGTCAATTGATGAGTTTAAAAGCAGTATAAAAGACAGTGAAATTAAAGGGGAATGGGTTGTAATTGTGACATTTAACCTTAAAGCATTAAAGCTAGACTATGAAAACAAAACAATAGAAGCCTTAAAAGAGGCAAGACTTTCTATGAAACAAACTAAAGTTGTAGCTAAACTTCTCAATATTTCTGCTAACAAAGCTAATAAATAGTGATAAATTTACACTCTAAAAATTGAATCTCTAAACGCTGACCAGGTTACCTTAAACGGTTATTTTCTTCTTGGACTTGGTTAACGTCTTTTTCAAGCTTTTCTAACATATCCATAAGCGCTTCAATTGACTGGTCTTGTTTAGCAATTAGAACTTGTTGGTCTTGGGCAGATTTGATTAGAATTGGGATAAAGCCCATATAGTTCATTCCCCAAGAACCACCTTCTTCATTACTTACATTTACAATCTCCGGAACCACTTCATATACTTCTTGGGCAATCAAACCTAGCTGAATACCTTCTTGTGGCTTCTTTTTCCATAAATACGATACCGGTCTTAATTTCATTAATGTCTCAATACTATACGTTAACGGCTAAATATTCTTTTTAAAACGTCTGTCAGAAAGTTCATCAATCGTATTGACATAAACATTATTCCATCTTGTTGAAGAGTGTCCTAAATCTACTGAGCCGTCAGTATCAGGTTCCAATTTGCCCCCAACACTTACAGTCCCATCTAAATAGGTCCACCCATTAACATGCAATATATAGTCAGAATCAGGCGTGTTTTTTTTATGCCTATTTTATGCTGAAGTTTTTGGAGTTTTACCGGACACTAGTGAAACTACACCACCTCGACTACCCTTCTCAAAGAAATCTGTACAAATATTTGTTCGGGGACAGGCTTAACATATCAATAAGATTAGATGTTTTGGTCAGGGTTTGCAGGGCATTACACTAAACGAGGATCATAACAAAAGGAATAAACAGTATGAACAGCAAAACACAAAAAATAATACTGATACTAACATTAATGGCGACAGCCCTGCTTTTACCTTCTTGTATAGGAACACAGAAAGGAAATGAAAGTTCTGAGATAGCAAGTACCATCGCACGTACTAAATTAATGAATTACAACTTAACTAATATGTTAGACCAATTAATTGGTTCAAAATCATATCATCTCACAGTGAGTGCAGTACTCAACCAAAGTGAATCGGTTGAAGAACTTGCTCAATTAGAACCATTAAAAATAACCGGACAAACGAAACAACGTCGGTCTACTAATAAAGAAATTACGAGTAAAGACCCTTCTCTTAAAAAGTTATACATCAAAAATAAAGGACGCCTGCTAGGACTTGCAAAAGAAATGCAACAAAAAAAAATGGTAAAGTCTATGCCTGGATTTCCAAAATTCACCAAAAAGAAAAGCAAAAAGTCTAGAAATAGTACAAAGCAAAATGCGAGAACCAAAGAAACAGTAACTGATACAAAAAGCGAAGAAAGCGTTTATTACAACGAAAAACGTACTCAAACTGTTTACTCAAGCAACAATA
>QFBU01000089.1 GCA_003265975.1 Candidatus Marinamargulisbacteria bacterium SCGC AAA071-K20 | reverse complement strand
TTCAGAAAATTTTCTTCTGACGTGTTTTCGTCGAAGCGCCTTACTAAGTATCCAATGGCATTTATGAAGTTTCCTTTATTGGCGATAGGCGTGTAAAGCAGGACGTTGGGGTGCGACTTTTTCACAGCCCTGGCAATATGATTGGCTACTCCTTCTAACATTTCGAAAGTGATTTCCTCTAAGATATTATTTGTGTGAGCTATTTCATAGGCGTATGACAGGTCAAACAAATTATGTGAAGCGACTCCAATTTTTATGGCTTTTATATTGTCAGGGTCCATTGCTGTTTTGAGAACTCTTTTAAAATTGGCATCTACTTTAAGTTTGCTATCGTAAACTGGAGAGGCCCAACCAGTATGAGATGTTTCAATGTCTTCCATTTCTAAATTGGCACCTTTAACTAAACGTACTCTAATTTTACTGCCCCCATTTTTTATTCTTTTTTTTGCCCATGACAATAAGTCCATATAACTATTGTGGCTATTTATTAAATAAGTTTGAATGACAATTCCTGCAATTAAATTTGGAAATTGGTCTAGAGTTTTTGTGAATACGTCACTGTTTAATTGGGCCTGGCTAAATTCTTCCATGTCGATGTTTACCAAGGTGTCATGTTTTTCAGCCAAATTGAATAGGCTGGATAAACGATCTATTAAGATCTTTTTTGAAAGAGTTTCTCCTAGTGGTGTGATTTTTGAACAGATACTTGAAAGCTTAATTGAGACAACTTTAATATTGGGGTGTTTGATGTCATTGCTATATTTTTTAAGAAACCGGAGTGCTTCATTTTCACCTAATACTAATTCGCCAACTCTGTTGATGTTTACTTTAAAGTTTTCTTTGTAACGTTTGAGTAGATGAGGGATTAGTTTTGAAAACTCACCTCTTAAAATGACATGTGTAGTGTTTGCCCTAATTTTTAGGAGCATTACTTTAATGGTAACACTAGAAAATAATGGACCTAAGAGTCTTACAAAAAGTAGAGACTTTTGTTCAAAAAAGTTTAAGAAACTGGGTGTTCCGAAACGGTTTAGAAGAGACATTACTAATTGAAAAATACGTGTTGATTTTTTGGTTCTGAAACATTGATCTAAAAGTTGTACCAAAAAGAACTTATTTTCTGGCCTTTTAATTAAGGTTTTAATTTTTTCTTGTTGTTTTTTTTCAGCTTGGCTTAACGACTGGTTTGCGTCATTTAGCCAAGCTTCAGCTCTTTTTATTATTTTAGATTGTAGTTTTATGTCCATGGTTTTTACTTATTATTTTAACTGTATTTTTCTTTTAACTTCTTAAAGCATTGTATTTGTTCTTTGGCTAAAACGGCTGCGTTTTCTGGTTTGAAACTTTCGCAATCGAATCCCAACATGTCTTTCATTATCTTAACAGTGTAAGACATAAACACAACGGTTCCATCGTCTTTAATTTCTGAAATTCCGTCGTGGGTTTGGCATGTCTTGTTAATTGATATGGCTTCTTCTTTGCTTATACTATTTGGGAGAGCTAGCTCGGCTCCTTTTGAACTTAAGGTTATTGGGTATCCTCCTGGTAGCCCTAAAATTCCTGGGGAATGAGTTTCAAACGGTGTGTCTGAAAGTAGAGACTTTATGTTTTGATTGTAGATGAACCGCTGACAGCTGAAAATGAAATGTCGTTATGGTACATCAATACTGAGTTGGTCATTCAATTGGCTGTATCAAATTCAAAAAGAGAGATTAAACATTTTTTTAAAGTACCCAGGAAACTATGAGCATGGTAGACTATTTTTTATAAATTTGGGGGATAAAAAATTAATATTTTAGGAGTGTTTTTTTATGTCTAAAGCTAAAGTTACTGTAGTAGGAGCTGGAAATGTTGGAGCTACTGCTGCGCAGAGAATAGTTGAGAAACAATTAGCAGATGTATGCTTAATTGATATCGTTGAAGGATTGCCACAAGGAAAGGCCCTAGACATGATGCAGTCTGCAGCCACAGAAGGGTTTGATACTCAAATTGTAGGTACAAACGACTATGTAGATACCGCTAATTCGGATGTAGTAGTAATTACTGCTGGAATTGCTAGAAAACCAGGAATGAGTAGAGACGATTTACTTAAAACTAATGCAAGTATTGTTGGAAGTGTAACTGAGCAGATTGTAGCTCACTCTCCAAACTGTATCATTATTGTTGTGTCTAACCCTTTAGACGTTATGACTCAGTTGGCTTTTAATAAATCTGGCTTTGACTCAAAACGAGTAGTCGGAATGGCTGGCGTTTTAGACGCTTCAAGATATGCTCGCTTTATAGCAGAGGCATTAAACTGTTCAATTAAAGATGTAAGAGCAATGGTTCTTGGTGGACACGGAGATACTATGGTTCCAGTACCTCAATATACAACTGTAAACGGTATTTCTATTACCGAACTTTTACCAGCTGAAAAAATTAAAGAAATTAATGACAGAACCAGACATGGCGGTGCTGAAATTGTTAAGCATCTAAAAACGGGATCTGCCTATTATGCGCCTTCTGCATCAGCGGTAGCTATGGTTGAAGCCATCCTATTAGATTCAGGACGAATTTTACCAGCCTGTGCCTTACTAAAAGGTGAGTACGGAGTTAACGACCTTTATTGTGGCGTTCCTGTTGAACTTGGTAAAAATGGTGTTCAGCGTGTTATTGAGCTTCCTTTAAATGAAACGGAGTTAGCTGAACTTCAAGCGTCTGTTAAAGCGGTTAAAGAGCTTTCTTCTGAAATAGCTTAATTTATATTACAAATATGTAAGATGTCTTTGTATCTATTTTCTTAGGGATCTTAACAGAAGGATTTAAATTCCTTTACAAAAATGTCAGTTATTTTCGTTTATAAACGCGAATAGCTGGCATTTTTTTTGCAAAGTGGTGGGTATTACCATTTAGTAAAAATATCGTGGAGTTTATAGTTAAAAAATCTGCTGAAAGGTTTCTGATTATGATAGAAATAGAAATTGATGATACGGAAGTATTGGGATTTGATATCAAGGATAAAATTTTAAGAAGTTATATTCTTTTTAGAAAAAGTTCGTGTTCAAGAGAATTTATTCTTAATCAGCTCAAACGTGTTTATATGAACTTGTCTCATAATAAATCACTATTTACTACCATGGTGCTTAATCAATTTTCAGACAGAACAAAGTCATTTGAAAAATTTAGAATTGAATTTTTATTGATTACTGGACAGTATGAGTTAGCCCAAAAGTATCTTAAAAATAACCCCTACTTAGTGGGGTCTGAGGTTATTGATTATGTTAATGACATTCATAGGCATGTATTGGGTATTTTAGGTCTTCATTAAGTTTAAATAATTTTAAGGAGTTTGATGTACTATGTTAAGTTCTGTGAATCCTATAGCTAGGGCAAATATTCCTGTGAGTGTTAGACCTCATTCTCGTGCTCATAGATTCGGGAGTTTTACTAAAGGAGTAGATTCGAGTCATACTGCACTTGAGAAGTCTGATCTGAAGTTTCTTTTGAAAAAAAAGTTTATTTGGGTACGGAATCAATTGCGTTTAGACAAACCAAATGTAGAGCGCATTGTAGATGGTATAGTTTATTTGTCGAGGCATTATTCTACTAGCTTCGAATTTATAAACGAAGTAGACAAGGTGTTTAGTGATGATACTCCTCAGTTTAAGGATTTTCATAAGCTTGTTAGGTGTAAAGTGTTTTTGGAAAAAGACTCCTTACATGATTATTTTAAACAAGAAAAATACAGACTGAGTTTACCTGAATCGGATGTTTTGAAGTCTGTTGATACTATTCTTAGTACGAGGAGTCATTTTAAGTCTCCAAAGGAGTTTTTAGACACACTAGAAGACGTGTTTAATAATGTTGATAACCCAAAAGAACAGGCCCTTAAAGCAGGTGTGTATATTCATTTGTCAAATTTTGATGAGGCAGACTTTAATTTAAAGTCTGCTAAAAGGGACGCGCCTTCAATCGTAGATATGCAAGAGAGATTGAATAAGGCTTTTTTAGACACTGTTTATATGGATTAACGCCCAATCATTTTTTCGGGTCTAACTATTTCGTTAAACTTTTCTTCACTTAAAAGGTCTAACGCAAGTGCAGCTTCTTTTAGGGTGCTGCCTTCTTTATGCGCTTTTTTAGCAATAGCGGCTGCGTTGTCATACCCAATGTGAGTATTTAGTGCAGTTACTAACATAAGTGAGTTATTTAGATTTTTTTCGATATTTTCTTTATTAGGTTCAATACCTACTACACAATTTTTGTTAAAGCTGTGGAGTCCATCAGTTAATAAGCGAATGGATTGAAGTAAGTTAAAAATCATCATAGGTCGATATACATTCAACTGAAAATTTCCACAAGATCCTGCGAACGCAATTCCTGCATCGTTTCCTATTACTTGAGCGGCAATCATAGTTAATGCTTCACATTGGGTTGGGTTTACTTTGCCTGGCATAATTGAAGACCCTGGTTCGTTTTCTGGGATGTTAAGTTCACCAATTGAACATCTTGGTCCTGATGCTGACCATCTAACGTCATTTGCAATTTTGTGGCACGATGCAGCAAGCGTTCTCAACGCACCGCTCATTTCTACAACTGCGTCGCTTCCTGAAAGTGCTTCAAATTTATTGGGTGCTGATGTGAATTCGTGACCTGATATTTTTGTGATTTGTTTAACTGTTTCTTCAATGTACCCTTTTGGAACATTTAAACCAGTTCCTACGGCAGTTCCTCCGATTGCTAGTTCTCGTAGTCTTTTTAAGGCGGCTTTAATTCTAGACTCACCGTTTTTTAGTTGTTGAACATATCCTGAAAATTCTTGTCCTACTGTTAGTGGCGTAGCGTCCATTAAATGTGTTCGTCCAATTTTTACCACATCGTCGAAGGCTTTAACCTTTGCTTCAAATGTAGATGTAATTGTACTGATAGCAGGAATTAATTTAGATTCAATTTCCATCACAGCGGCAATATGCATAGCTGTTGGAAAGGTGTCGTT
>QFBU01000088.1 GCA_003265975.1 Candidatus Marinamargulisbacteria bacterium SCGC AAA071-K20 | reverse complement strand
GTATTTCTTTTGCTAATAGCAGTGTGGGAACTAAAAATATAAAAGACTTATTGTTTGAGTCCATCGCCCAAAACACTAAAGCTCTTATTACCAATTTCAACTCCAAAGAAACGAAAGAAAATGTAAAAACGTTGCTCGTAGAACTAAAAGAGTCTGACAAGGACTTAGGTCAAGATTTAACAGATAGTTTAAAAAGAGCCTTTGTTCAAACTGCTTTTGGGTCCATTGTGGGTGCTATTCAACTGATGCCTAACGAAAGAAGTTTAGAAATTGTTCAAAAAGCCAGAGCGATGGATACAATTTCCTCAAAGCAAGCTTCAGAATTAGTCATAGCTAGTATTATAGAAGACCCACAAGCGGCAAGAAGCTTTGTAACTAACTTAGATGTTGTAAACCGCACTTATGGACCGGCTGATACTGATGTTGCTGTACTTAGAACAGACCACATGGTCGATAAACACCAACTCACACAACTTACTTCAAATATTAAAGCCATTTTTGGAAATATGAGATCAGGGATTCTTAGTACGCTAAAAGGAACCAGTAAACAACAGTTAGTTCTAGTGGAACGCTTTTTTGCACAATCACGGCAAGAAATTCAAGATGGATTTGGGAGGGTGGCTACAAATGGAAACGCAAGAGTAAAAGGAAAAGGGTTTACGATAAAGGATAAATCGCATGTGGAGCTGTTAAAACTAAGAGACGATTTACAAACTGGAATAAATGAAGCTACTTCGCCTGAAGAATTAGAACAGTTACACACATTATTAAATATGACTGAGACGGTTATTAATATTGAATTGACGATGACCGAAGTAGTCGCCCAGTTTGACGGACCTAAGTCTGTTTCGGGTCATCTTGAAACAGCGGCTACCCAATTGGAAGGGACTATAGAAACATTAGACGACTTGTTGGAAAAGCTAGGTGAAGAAGAACCTGCGTCCTCTGGATTCAAGACATTATCAACTAATGACAGTCTCCCTGAAAATATTCGTACGGCTTTAAAAGCAGCTATTGGGGGTGCAGTCCGTGGCAATCTCACGCCTGAAGACGTTACTCATTTAAAATCTCAGGTCACAACAATGAAAGACACTATTTTTACGCCAGCAAAAGAGGCTTTAGATAGCATTCAAACAAATGCCTTAGGAGCGGCAGGCAGAGTTAATACCCTCAGTGGAGATGTTACTGATGAACTGAATGCATTGAAAACATTGTCGGCACTTCCTGAACTGATGGGGGTTAGAGGATCCATTGGTGAAGTGATTACTCAGGTTGAGTCTACGCAAAATACTACCTTTATCGCAATGAGCGAACTAATGAAAACCCCTGGAGATACTCCAGACTCCCTAAGTCTTGCTGATGCAAAGGCGCATGCCAAGACGTCTATTTCAGCCTTAGAGTTTCACCCTACACTAGGTAATCAATTTGCAGACTTAACGGATTCTATTAATAATGGGACTACTGCGTTTACTAGAGCATTCATAGACAAGAACGGTGATCAGCTTACACTTAATCAACGCATTGCGTTGGAACAAGTTATCACTATTGCTTCAGCTCAAAGCGATCCAGCCCTAAGCGATACAACTATAGGCACTCACTTAGCAAAATATGGGTCCAGGCACACCATTGTAGACATGGCTTCAACACATACTGTTGCCAGTGGGAGTACCCTCTTTGCAGATATTGCTCACGACATTGCCGCTGCAAAAGACTTTGATGCGGCCAATCGTTTGATGTATACCTGGGATCAAGCCAATTTAGAACTAGAAACCATGGACGCCACCGACCCAGAACTTAATAATCAAAAAGAACTGGTTGCTACATTAGCCTCAGCAATGAAAGAGCTTGAAGGACTGATGAGTGAAGTACTTACTGCTCCCAAGACGCCACTGAGTAATAGCCAAAAAGCCACTCATAAGACTATGACTACATTTTTAAGCCATTATATTGACTCCAAAGTTGGGGATGATAACTTTGCTGGAGTGGCACTTAACTTTATGATGACGGCTTCACAAAATGGAACTCCTTTAAAAAATGATGATGGAGACGCGCTATTTTCACTGTCTAAGAAAGCCACTGAAGCACTTTCTGAAAAAATTATTGAGATGGGGGAAGATCCAGCTATAAGTGCTGCCCAAAAAGGACACTTGTCTAAGTTAAGTGAACTCGTTATGTCGGCAAAAGATTCAAATGAATTTGCTATAAACCTTGGCGATGAATTTGATACTGAAGCAAATTTAACTCTATTAACTGACTCATTTGGCGCCGGAGCACTGCAAGACAGTATGAAAACAAGCCTTCGACAAATGCGTTTACATCAAGAAGGGGTTCAATTATTTAAAGGGACGCCTGAGAGGGACTCCCTAGATACTTTCTTAGCAAAACCAGGTGGACTAGAGTCTGCAAAGCTAATTTTAACAGAACTTAAAAACCAGAGATCTGAGGGGGATAGTAAGAAATATGTTGATATGTTAATTCATTTAAATACAACACTAGAAGTAGGTGCGCTTAGG
Source organism: Candidatus Marinamargulisbacteria bacterium SCGC AAA071-K20 (assembly GCA_003265975.1). Classification (GTDB taxonomy): domain Bacteria; phylum Margulisbacteria; class Marinamargulisbacteria; family AAA071-K20; genus AAA071-K20. The sequence goes on along the minus strand of QFBU01000088.1, from coordinate 2,466 downwards.
TCGCCTGCTGCCTTACCAGCTGGTTCAGATCCGGTGGTAGACGACATGGAAATGCTCAGTGCGAATAAAGTTCTTTTTGAAGCTCTAGAAGCAAAAGATGAAAAGGCTATTCGTGCTGGGTTTGACTCACTTGGAGGAGCTCCTGCCTCTACAAATATGTTTGACTTGGCTATTAGGTTTCCTGGAGCAAGAGGTAAACCGGCCTTGGTTGAGGCACTTTCTAAACAAACGCATCGTATTTCTCATGAGGCATTTCATGTCGTTCCGCAACACGCCATGCCTGAAGGTAAAATGCCAGACTTGGCTCCAGCTACTGCAGCTCCCGATATACAGGCTGCAGCGATTGAAAAACGAAAAGATTTTGCTGCAAGAGTTTTACAAAGTAAGCTCCCTGTACTTATATATACAAAAAATGCAAAAGCTACTTTTGATGCGCTTAAAACGTCTATCCCTGATGTACTAGGTGGCAAGGCTATTCTGACTTCAGACGGCCGGATAAACCCAGAATTAAGCCAGTCACAAATTAGGGCTGCTATTCCAGCTATCGTTGCTTTCCTAGGTAGCGAGGGTATTACTGTGAATAACGCAAAATTAGAAACGGTACTAATAGGTTCTCAAAACATAGTAAGTAATCGACTCACTGGTTTGAGAAGGCTAGCCCTCGAAGTATCAGACTCCTCAAGTTTAGATGGTCACAGTAGAAACCAATTGTTAGACCAAATAGACGACACCCTTTCGCATATAGAAAATAGACAACTCTCTAACTTCAAACAAATTGAAGCCGCCTCTGAAAAAGCAGCTAGTCGTGCGGCTAAAGGACAGGTTTCGGTTAGAGTACAATTAAATACTGTATTAGGTTATGTATTTGCTAATAAAGGCGATATTCCTACAGAAACCATCTCAAGTGCAGAGCTCGATAAATTAACAGATCCAACTTTAGACGATGACCAACTTCTTGAAAATGCAATTGAGATTCTTTCAAAGCTAAAAAAAGGGAAATTTGGAGACGAAAAAATTCAAAACTCTGTGGCTAACTCTTTCAAGCATCTTAATCAGGTAAAACTTCAATTTGTGGCAAATGGCAATCTTACTCTGTCAGATACTGAGCAAGATAAATTTCTGGGAAGTCTATCTACCACCCAACTTAAAACTACTTTCAAAACCTCAGATAGTGTAGACACGCTGAGAAGTCTAATAAAAATGAGAAGTGGAGACACTCAGAAATTAAAACTACTTAGAGACATTGGTCTTATGAATTTTACAGAGAAGGGTAATGAAGGAAGTTTAAAAAAATTACACGCACTTGGCTTTGACAACCATACTATCATTTCCTTTATTTCTGATCCCAAAAACTTTATAGCTGGTAAACCAGAGTCTAATGAAGCATTACTTGGGTTTATGTTTGCTAATAGCGGTGAAGACCCTTCTGAGGTAGCCAATGACCGACAAAATACTGTGGCATTAAATGCCTTCTTAAAACATGTCCCTACTTTTAGGGATTTTTCAGAAATTCCCTTTTTAAAACAAGCACTTCAAGACAAAAATTCTGAGCGACTAAGCTCTATACTGTCTCAACTTTCGCCAGCCTCTTCAGCTACTTTAAAAGAAGAAATAGTAGCTGCTGAAATCAATATCTATTCTTTTGAAGCAAATTCTCGCGAACTTTCAGATGCCATTGACACAGGAGAGAAGACCGAAATAGTAGCTCAATTTGTAGGTATGAATGAGCTTCCTCCACACGGAATCGGTGAAGATGCTCAATTATTTGCGGTTAAACAATTAGTAGACTCTGGCCCTGTAGGACAGAAAAAAATGGTGACTCTTTTAGAGGCATTATTTGATGATACTGTTGAAGGATCAAACCCTACAGTGGCCATGAAATTCTTAGACAATCTTTCCAAAACAGAGTCTGGTCACGATGCTTTAAAAAGTATGTTTGGTGAATTCAATGATACGACGGCACCTTTACTGTTTAATACTATAATTAAACATCTCTCAAAAATGGATGCGACAGCTGACGGCTTGTCGTCTGACTTAACTAATTTACTCTTAAAGAGTACCTCGTTTAGAAAAGCGGCCTTCGAAAATGTAGGCGAATTCTTACCTCCTGCTGGTACTGCCGGACCTATTCCTAAACGTGGAAAAGCTGTTGGTAAATTGATACTGGCCGCTATTTTACACAGACAAGACGATGCAAGCTCCGGCGGATCTGCACTGACTGCACAAGAGACAGCCACATTTTCTCAACTTCGAAGTCTTCACTTTGCAATAGGAAATAAAGGTTTACTTACTACTCTTGTTCAAGAGGCGATGGACAATGGACTCACTACAGATACTCATTTTAAAGAATTTTTAACCACTACCAAAATAGGACCTGATAGTGTTTCTATAGCTCAGGAAATTATTATCCAAGAACTTAATGGTGGAAGTCCGGCCAAGGGAAGAGAACTTTTAAATGCCATCTCA
>QFBU01000087.1 GCA_003265975.1 Candidatus Marinamargulisbacteria bacterium SCGC AAA071-K20 | reverse complement strand
AAGCGTGGCAGGAAAAGCCTATATCAGAGGATTTGAATATGCCATGGACTCAATTAAAGCGGACTTAATTTTAGTTATACAGAAATCGCATTAAGATATTCAAGTATTTTTTGTTTGGGGGCTAGTTATTTTATTTTTACAAATGCAGTGAAACTATATAAAATTTACTATTCAGAATTTAAAAATAATCTTTATTCTAACTTTATAAATATTACAGAGCTTGAGAAAAAATAGACAGGTCTAAGGTCTGTTGAAGTCCCTTCGTAAAATACTTAGAATAGGTAGCGTGTGATCCAAAATAGTCATGTGTAGATTGCGTATGAATAAGTCCCTGAACAATAAACGTATCTCGTAGACGACGTTGAGCAAATGCCAGAACTTTTTGAGACTTATAATACTTCTCGTAAGGGTTAGGGTATGAGTTACAAAAAAGTATGTTGTTTTCTGATTCTTCTTCTGACTGACCTAAGTTGATACCAGCAGCGTCTTGTATAATTGAACTTAATTTTTTAGACACAAAACAAATTTTATCTTTAAATCGTTTAGGAAAATATGGGTCGTCTAAGCGAGCCGTAATACTAAACACAATGTCACCAGGCGAATGAAATACCACACCCCCACCTGTAACTCGTTTTGACTTATCTATACTGAGGAGGTCATCAGGAATAGTTTTATTATATGAATAAGTAATTCCAGGGTTTTTCCAGGTATAAAACCTAAAGTAACGCTTACTGGAGTCTTGTTTTACCTTTTCCAAAAGCATATCGTCAAACTGCATATTCTCAGTGCTAGTGTCTAAACTGGTATGTAGAAAAGTGGATGTAGTCGTCATTTTTAAGTGTTTTTGACTTAATACTTAAACGCTTTAAATTCTTAAGCTGCTTTTTTCTGAGATTTAGCAGACGACTTTGACGCTTTATTGTCTTCCTTTAGACGCAGTTGAAGGTCTTTAGGTAGTTTGGCTTTAACATAGGTGTCGATGTCTTTTAAGCCAATGGTAAGTGTCTTTTTATTATCAGTAGGTGCTTCGTACATATAATCTAACATGATGTCTTCCATAATAGATCGAAGGGCTCTGGCACCAACTGTTTTGAGGTGAGCTATTTTAGCGATCTGTTTTAAAGCAGCATCGTCAAAACTTAGGGCAACATCATCCATTTTTAATAGTCGTTTATATTGTTTAGTTATGGCATTTTTAGGCTCTTTAAGTATCCTAACAAGTGCGTGTTCGTCTAAATTATTTAAAGGCGCAACAATAGGGAGTCGTCCAATAAGTTCTGGAATAATTCCAAACTTTAATAAGTCTTCTTGTTGAACAAATTCAAAAATATTATCGTCTTCAACTTTTGAATCTGTTTCGTTACTAACAAAACCCATTTTGTTTTTGTTTAATCGGCTTTGAATAATTGGCTCTATTCCTTGAAATGCGCCACCACAAATAAATAAAATATTAGTAGTATCTACGGTGATAAAGTCTGATTGTGGATTTTTTCGTCCACCTTTTTTAGGGATATTTACTTTAGTACCCTCTAACATTTTTAATAAGGCTTGTTGAACCCCTTCTCCAGACACGTCTCTAGTAATAGATGGGTTTTCAGACTTACGAGAAATTTTGTCAATTTCGTCAATGTATACAATCCCCTTCTGTGCTTTTTCAACGTCATTTCCGGCAACTTGTAATAATCTAAATAGGGTACTTTCAACATCTTCTCCTACATAGCCAGATTCGGTAAGTGTTGTAGCGTCAGCAATTGCAAAAGGTACATTTAGTAGTTTTGCCAATGTTTGTGCAAAAAGCGTTTTACCGGTACCTGTAGACCCAAGTAGTAAGACATTGCTTTTTTGAAGTTCTGTAGCATCAACATCTATTTCTGCGTTTAAACGTTTGTAATGATTATACACAGCCACTGAAATAACTCGCTTGGCATAAGCTTGCCCAATTATATAGTCGTCCAAATAGTCGTTTATTTCTTTAGGCTTAGGTAGGTCTTTAACGTCTTCAGGAAGCGGTGAAACTGCTGATTCTGTAATACCTGCTTCTTGTTGAGTCTCAAGATTTAAAATGTCATTACAGGCAGCAACACATTCGTCACAAATATTAAGATCTTGACCAACCACTAGCTTGGTAACTAAATGTTGGGGTTTTTTACAAAATGAGCAAGACTTTAATTCGTGATTTTCAGACATGGTTTATTTTTTCTCCAATGGTGACGAAATGACTTCGTCTATAAGACCGTATTCTACAGCTTCAGCTGCAGACATAAAAAAGTCTCTGTCTGTATCACTTTGAATAGTGTCAAACTTTTGACCCGTTCGTTCAGATAAAATTTCATTAAGAACACGTTTAATTCTCAAAATTTCTTTTGTTTGAATTTCAATGTCAGTAGCTTGCCCTTGAGCGCCACCAAGAGGTTGATGAATCATTATTCGTGCGTTAGGTAATGAGAATCGTTTACCTTTCTCTCCTGCGGCTAATAAAAAAGCACCCATTGAAGCGGCTTGGCCCATACAAATAGTAGACACCTTAGACTTAATAAATTGCATCGTGTCATAAATGGCCATTCCGGCAGTTACAACGCCACCAGGACTATTAATGTATAAGTAAATATCTCTTTCAGAATCTTCAGCCTCTAAAAAAAGCATTTGAGAAATAATAAGATTAGCAACATTGTCATCTACACCATCGTGTAAAAAGATAATTCGTTCCTTAAGTAATCGAGAATAGATGTCGTAAGACCGTTCTCCTCTTCCTGTTTGTTCTACAACCATGGGCACTAATGGCATAATTACTCGCTCCCTTTAAATATATTTATAGTCTTATTCTACACTACGGCGTTTTCATACCAAACCGTACAAGATCATTTATGATCTATTTTTCAATTTCAATTTTAGCTTTTTCTTCAACAAATTCAACTGCTTTTCGTCTTTTAATTAAGTTTCTGAATCCATCAAGATTAATTTTCTTCATTTCTTCTTCAACTTTTTTATCTGTGTCAGCTGTTGGAACTAATTTTCTGATTTCTGACTTTAAGTCATCGTCTGAAGCATCAATCTTTTCGCTTTCAATTAAAGCTTCTACTACAAGGTCACCTTGAATTCGCTTAAGGGCGCCTTCTTTAAGAGTTTCTCTGAATTGGTCCATAGACTGATTAACCATTTTTAGGTAATGCTCTAGCGTTGACTTAGATTGTTGAAGTTGAGACTCATATTGTTTAATATCAGCATCAATTTCAAATTTAATCATTCCTTCAGGAATATCCATTTGACTACTATCGATAATTTGAGTAATTAGTTCAGATTTTAACTTTTCATCACTTTCCTTAACAATTTGTTCTTTCATATTACTTTCAATGTTCTCTTTTAGCTCAGTAACACTTTTGTAAGGAGACACCTTAGCGGCAAAAGGATCGTCTAAAACTGGGAGGTGTTTTTCTTGAGTTTCTAAAACTTCAATAGTGAAATGTACACTTTTTCCTTGAACATCTGCTGTTTGATAGTCGTCAGCATAAGTAATATCAAACTCTTTGGAGTCTCCTTTTTTAAGACCAGTAATTTCTGTATCAAAAGCCTCACTATACTGAGACAGACCTAATTTTAATGATAGTCCTTTTCTAGTCCAAGACGCATAGTTTACGGAGTCAATGCTTGCAGACATGTTAAGTTTAACAATGTCATTGTTCTTGCATGCACGCTCTACTTCAGTGTACTCAGCGTAATGCTCTCTTAGCTGATTAATGTGCTCGTCTATTTTAGACGCCTCAATGTCAGTAGATTTCTTTTTGGCTTTAAGCCCTTTGTATTTACCTAATTTAATTTCAGGTTTAACGTCTACTTCACAAGTGAATTTTACTGGCTGACCTTCTTCATATTTTTCCACATTAAGGTTTTTTGGGTAATCAACCACTTCAAGATCAAGTTCTTTAATCGCTTCAGTATAAGTTCGGTTAACAGCTTCTGTAACGCCTTCTTGCAGCAACATGGCTGTTCCATAATTCTTTTCAAATACTTTTCTTGGTACTTTTCCTTTTCTGAATCCAGGAATATTTGCTTCTTTTACCAAGTCTTTGAATGCTACATCCGTGCACGTTTTCACCATATCTAGTGACACTTCTACTTCTAAAGATACTGTATGTCCACTTCGTTTATTTTTTAAAACCTTCATGTTATTCCTCCGAGTTAGTGTGGGTTAAGTTGTATTGTGCCCCCATTAAAGAAAGAAGTGTACCTGGAAATAAAAAAAATGGCAATTCGTATAGGCACAAACGAGCGTAATTAACTAAGCACTTTACAGAAACTTGTAAAAATAGAAAGTTATAATAAAATTTAATGTAAATTAATATCAAATAATGATTATTATATTGATTTTTTAGTTGATAATGGATTTAGGGGAATAATGTTAACAACAACAACAGCAGGTAAATCGGCAGGAAGGATAGTCGTAAGCTATAGAGCCAGCCCGGGTGATCAACAAACCGCCTGAAGTTCAGACGCTACAGCAGCTCTTCTGTTGGATCATCTAGTGCAGTGGCACATCAAATACGAGAAATAGAGCTCAAAGTCTTTACTCAAATCATAGACCATAGAGGCTTGACCGTGACTTTTATGAATATTCTGTAGCCTTTTTAAATGAGGAGGCATTAACGAAGGTGAAAAAACTTGGGTGGATGCGTACCGTACTGGTGGAGTATTCATTGGGTTAGGTATAAAATTCAAGAATACATGGGTCTAAGAGGTTTTGTAGTGTTCACTCTTCAGATTTAATCATGGGTTTATTGTTTTTTAAGGCTTGGTTAAAAATAAAGTTCAACTGATATTTGTCTTCTGTCTCAAGATTTTTTTTGAGGATGAGCAAAAAAGAACTTCGACTCATTTTAATCGGTGCCGTTCCAAGCTCAAGTCTGAACGATAGATTATAAAAATCGTTATTTTTAAGTAGCTTTTCAACTTTTTCTCGATAAGTTCCTAGTCTCCATTTTTCTAAAAAAATAAACTTTAAAGTGCAAAATGGTATAGAAAAACCATTCTTGTTCTCAAAAAAGGAGTCTCAAGTCTGGAATCAACAGTAAGAATACTCACTAGTGTCCGGTAAAAAATCAACAGAGAAAAAGTTGTCCAGGAGGCGGTAAA
>QFBU01000086.1 GCA_003265975.1 Candidatus Marinamargulisbacteria bacterium SCGC AAA071-K20 | reverse complement strand
TGTTAAGCATACCTCTAAATAAAATCCAATGAATGGGTTTGAGGCTATACCAATAAATAAGTCCGCTTAAACCAAGTGGATCAAAAATCACAGTTTGTTGTATTACTTTTTTATTGTTTTCTGTTATTAATTCAAAGTCTAGCCATGCTCTACCGGGTAATTTCATTTCTGCTTTGAGGCGTAAATGTTGCCCTGGTTGGCATCGTTCAACTCGCCACCAATCAAGAGTGTCACCTACTGCAAGATCTTGTGGATGTCTTCTTCCACGTCGAAGACCTATTCCACCAACTAACAAATCAATAAAGCCTCTTAATCTCCATAAAAAATTTAAGTAATACCATCCATTTTTACCTCCAATTTCCTCCACAGCTTTGAATGGGTTTTTGAGCGATTTTGGACAGTCTATTTTGTGAATATCAATAAGTCGATTTCTATATCTTAGACCCATTTGTTGAGGTGTTTTTATACTCGTAGACAGGGCGTACGACCAGGACATTAGTTTAATATTAGAGTCTTCACTTTTTAAACATTTAGATATTGATTTATAGTATCCAAGAGGATGGATATCAAACTTTTTGCCGCCCTTTTTTTTCGTGATGATAGACTCACTTGTTATGCTATCGATGAGTTTTCGACCTACTCTTGCATAAACAGGCGTGATGAGACCAAGCCAGAGGCTAGAGATATAAGGTGTTAAAAAAGGAACAGGGATCATCAGTCGTTTCAATCCACGAATTTGTGCATAACCTTGCATAATAGTTTGATAGCTCACAACATCGGCTCCTCCTATTTCAATTATTTCAGAAGAAGATAGGGGTAGTTTAATAGACTGTAATAAGTAAGAGATAACGTCGTCAATATAAATAGGTTGGGCTTTAACTGAAACCCATCTAGGTGTAACCATTATGGGTAGCCGTTCTACTAAAGATCGTATTAATTCAAACGAAGTGCTCCCGGCCCCTAGAATAACGGAAGCCCTAAGTTCTATTACAGGAATGGGGGTGCTTCGTAAAATATCTCCTACGTTCTTTCTGGACCTCATATGAGGTGAGTGCTTAAGTGTGTCTTCGTCAAAAAGCCCGCCGAGGTAAATGATACGTTGAACACCTGATTGTTTTGCCGCATTAATAAAATGACGCGCAATGAGTGCTTCTTTTTCTTCAAATCCTTTTTTATCACCCAAGGAATGCATCAAATAAAATGCAGTATGGCAGTCTTTAAACGCATCCGCTAACGTGTCAACTTCTGTGAAATCAACACGTTTTGAAATGGCATTCTTAGGTAATATATTCTTAATGTAGTCGGGGTTTCTTGCCGTGCAAACCAGTGAATACTTACTATTTGCCAACGCTTGAATGAGCCGACTACCCACATAACCCGTACTACCTGTAATAAGAATCATTTCAGACTTAGGTGAAGTCATTGTTTTATACCTGCCTTTTCAAAGTGTTGTTGAATAGCCTGTTTTCTGAATTTAAAAATCTTAACAATATCTTTTTTGACAAAGATAGAGGCTATGTCACTAATTATAAAAATATTGGGAAGCGCATAATACACGTCGTCCTCTATGAAAGTTCCACCTTTATAACACAAAAATCGATGAGTATGATGCCACAGTTTATAAGGCCCCTTAACTTGTGTATCTACAAAAGAAGTATTGGGGGCCCAATCACAAATTAAAGACTGCCATTTTATGGGAAAGCCCCTAAGGCGAAGTGTATAGCTAATAATACTCCCTTTTTTAAGGGGGTTTGTAGATTGAGAGTCTACTTTGAACTTAAGAAAGGGAGGCGTTATTTTTTCTAAATTCTGAGCGTTAGAAAAAAATTCAAATACTTGCCCAGAAGGGGTTTGACTGTATTGCAGACTATGTAGTCGATGCGTGCGGATTTTCTTATTTAGATGCAAAATAAATTTAATGTTTAATGCATTTTCTAACGCAGATTCAAGGTTTTTAAACTGAAACAAAAAGCCAGCCTCTTCTAATTTTCTTGGATGAACACGTTGCCCATAAAGAATCTCATCGGACATTTCCCCTATTAATATTTTTAGTACAAATGCCGGCACTCGAAAAAAGCTTGTTCGATTAAGAACTTTAGCTAAGGTTTTAGTAAATAATGTATTGCGCACATTTTCTGGAGAAACCCCGTTATATATTCCACTGTACGATTTATTTTCAACAGCCATTACAAATAATTGAGTTAAGTCAGACAAGTGAATCCAGTTCAACCACTGTCTGCCTGTACCAATTTGTCCACCAAAGCCATATAAAAAAGGAGTTATTAGTTTAGTTAAAGCACCGCCATCGCCTAAAACTACGCCAATGCGAACGATAACCGTACGAATAGAATTTTTTGATTTTAAATTGTTAAGAGCCACTTCCCAGTCCCTACACACTTGGCTTAAAAACGTCTTAGAAGGAGGCGATGTTTCAGTAATTTCATCTGTTTGCTTATGATTATAAAATCCAATAGCAGAAGTTGATACAACTGTGGAAACGGAGTCACCATAATGATTTATCCCTTCTACTAGATTTTGGGTTCCTATAACCCGTGACTCATATATTTTTTGTTTTTGACGTTTTGTCCATCTTTTATCTGCGACGCCTTCTCCCATTAAATTAATAACAGCATCCACGCCTTCGAATGCTATTTGGGGGGGCAGGCCAGTCAAGGCATCCCAACAATAACAGCGAACCGCCTTACCATATTTATTTTCTAATCTTTTTGGATTTCTAGAAAGTAAGACTAAGTGGTGTCCTAATCTTAAAAGTGCCAGTACGATAGACTCACCAATAAAACCGCTTCCTCCTGTTATTAAAATGTTCATTTTCTAGAAATCTCCCTTGTTAATCTTAGTAATCCTGTTTAGAAAAAAATAACCTTTGCGTATCATAACCATTTTTGTTGAGTATGCTAATAGCCCTCTTTTTTTGTGTAGCCGTAATTTCAATATTTCGTGAAATAATCCAAGCAAACTTTCGGTTCCTGTCACCAACAACCGCAACGGTATAATCTTTATCAATATCTAAGATCCAGTAATCACCCCAAACCGGTCTCCAACCCAAAACCGTGAAGAAACTAGCTTCGTATTTAGAGGGCGATTCAGAGTTTTGTTTTCGGGCAAGTCCTTTTACCACTTTAAGAGTCCCATTCTTTTCTACACAAGAATTAATCACTTCTATATATCCATTCTCTAAAAGTCTATAATTAGCTTTTGCATTTTTTTGGCAGTCTTCTTGAAACTTATTATCAAAGCGTGCAAGTTCAAACCATTCCCCTTCATACCCAGAGATATTAAAAGTAGGGACTGTTAATGGCGGACTGGCCTGAGATGGTGACGTGAATAAAATAAATAAAGTGGCTATCAAAAAAGTAGAAAATGGAGAGTTTAAAGAAGGCGAAACTATTGAGAATATAAACCTCTGTTTATAAAGAATAAAAGGCAGAAGTCCCCCCCAAATAACAGAAAGGACTATAAGAGATAGGGTAATATTTGGAAAGGTAACAGCGCCTAACTTAGCCGCTGAGTAATAAGACAGTGGGCCACCAATCATACCAAAGAGAATAGATGCTTTTGGAAAAGAGTGCAGCCATTTTAATGAATAATTGGGAAGTAGAGAAAAGAGTGCCCAAATGACAATTAACCACACTGGCAAACCTACTACCTCGATAGAAGACTTAAAATGAAGAATATTGAAATAGGTTAAAAGACCATCAACTAAAATACCTAAGCTCACTAGTGACATTAGAAGTACAGCATCTCTTTTCCTATGTTTTGAAAGTAGAAAATGCATAAAAATATACATACTAGAGAAGGTATATGCTATCCATAGGTCACTTGAATTAGAAAAGTAAACGAGCATAAACCAAGTTAAATAATAACCCACAGCATTTAATAAAAGCCTCATGATTTAATACTCAAAGATAACAGCTTAAGCATAATCTGTTGTGGTAAGCTGGCTATAAACTTTAGTAAAAGGCTCATCCGTAGTGGAAAATGTATTTCTAGTTTTTTTGAAACCATTCCTTTGTAAATGATGAGCGCCGCCTTTTTAGAAGAAATAATAAAAGGCATCTTAAAATTATTTTTATCAGTTAAAGGCGTTTTTACAAAGCCCGGACAAATAATAGATAAGTGGAGTGGGAAAGAGCTTAGCTCTACTTGAAGTGATTGAGTCAGGTTCCGAATTGCTGCCTTAGTAGCACCATAGGCAGATGCTTTAGGAAGACCAGTATAAGACACTACGCTACTCATAACACCAACAGTTGTTGGACAATCTTTGAGGTGCTTTAAGATAAATTCAAAGCCATAAACGATACTCATAACATTTGTATCAAATAGTGTTTTCACGTCTTTTGAATTGAATGTGTAGATACTATCAGATAAATGGGTTCCTGCATTAAATATAATATGGTCAATATGCTTATGGTCATTTAATATCTGCTTCATTATTTTGTTTACATCCATTTTTATAGATACATCTCCAGGATATAGGTGTATGAATTTAGGGTCGAGAAAATCTGAATTTTGAATAGACCGACTTGTACAACAAACAACCCATTTCTTTTCTTGGTAGAGCAAAGCAAGTGCATGGCCTATTCCCTTAGATGCTCCAGTAATCCAAACGACTTTATGCCGTATATTTAAGTCTTTCATTAATATGTCTCCAATTGAGGATAGTCCATAACAATGTCCCTATATTTCCTAGCGAAAAAAATAAGCACCCCCATAATAAACTATGCGATAAGCTCCTCCTAATGAAGAAGGTAAATAAACCAAAAACGGTGAGTCCAATATATAAGTCCAGTAAGGTGACTAAGAACCAAGGCGACGTTTTTAATGTTGTCCATTCTGACCAGAGCGCTATTTCATTAGACGCCCAAAAGCAAGAAAGAACAAGTATTAAGAGTAAACATAAAAATACGTTCCTCATTTCGAAAACTCCTTTTGAAAATTAACAATAAGATCGTTATTTGTTGGTTTAGTCAAAACAAGTTGTAGGGTATTTTCAAGTTATCATTGCAATCGACCCTGAAAAATTTGGTTTTAGTAAAGACGACGTCTTAGAATTTTTATCTGAATTCTTTTCTTTTAAAATGCTTCAAATTCGAGGTATAATGGCTATT
>QFBU01000085.1 GCA_003265975.1 Candidatus Marinamargulisbacteria bacterium SCGC AAA071-K20 | reverse complement strand
ACATTCATAGAGGATAAAGTGTATTATTCGTTGCCCAATTTCCCTTTTATAAACATTTTTTTATCTTCGTATTGGCTTTATTTTGTGACTGCAACTTCGTATACTCTTGTAAAAAATTTAGTGGATAGCATGTCTGTAGAAGTAGTCTGTAAACAAAATAGCTTGGCGGAGGATCTTCAGATTAAATTAATTCATTACGAGAAGTCCATTCACATAGCATTTGATAAAATTGATCAAAACGAAGTCGTTTCTAGTTGGAAAGATGCTTTAAATTCAAATTTACTCAAAAAAGGTTTGTCTAGCTATATTCAGATCCCACAGTATGGTTGTTTTAAAGATTATCGTAAAACGGTCGTGATTAGCCAAAATGACAGTATTGGTAGAAGAAGTTTAATCGACATCAAAGCTGGTGACACATTAGACTTCTGGCGTGTCTTATATGCAGATAAAGATGAAGGTCGATTATTGTTATATGCAGAAATGAAACTTCCAGGTGAAGCATGGTTAGAATTTTTTATTAAAGATAATATGCTGCATCAACATGCAACATTTCGTCCTCTCGGAGTATTGGGTAGAGTATATTGGTGGGTGATATCTCCATTTCATAATTTTTTATTTGAAGGGATGCTGAAAAAGCTAGCATCAAAGTCGAGCTAATCAAACCTTATGTGCTTTTAATTTAGGTGAATTAAATTTTTCATTATTATTTCGGTAGTGGTACAAAAACTGTCACATTAGAGTAATATGCTGAAATATTCATAAATAAGAAAGATACTTCTATGAGAGTCAGACGACAATCTCATCCAATACTATTATTGAACAAGATCAATAGAACCGTTAAATGAAAAATGAATCATGCTATGGTTTGTTTGAATTATTTGTAAGTCACATCGTGAGAACCTTTAGTTACTTAATTGTATATATGAACCCTCGTTTCTCGAGGCGGAGAGGCTTTTAATGTTTAATTTCAACTTAAATGGGGAATAGCCTACATTGATAAGTAAAAAGGGGGACGAATTATATGGCTGACGGAATACAGAAAACAGGTGGAGGAGTTTATGGTGTAAAACCAGGGTCTAAACTTGCTGGAATAATGGGACAATCGTCCAAACATCCCCACCCGGTACTTGCCGCTTCTACAAAACGTGCTGTAGCAAAAGCTATTCAAGAAATAAAACCCAAAGACGCAGCTAATGCCAGTGCAATATTAGATAAGACAGCAATGTTTAGCCCACTAGGCGGAAAATCAGACATAAGTACAGCAGAGTATAAACAGGTTTTAAAAGAAAAAGATACTGAAATTATGACACATGCCTTAACTAACGGAAAAACAGACTCTCCTCGACCTGATCAAAAAACGCTCGCACGAATGATTGTTTTAGGAAGTATGGGAGATGCAAATTATTCTCCAGCTTCATTATTTTTACATGGTGGACGGACAATTTTTGACTGCCAAACTTCAAGCGCTACTATGGAATCTGTAATGCTTCGTGGGGAAAATATTTCTGAACAAACTGAAACAGGAATAACACCAAGAGAATCATTTGTACGAAGCACTACTATAAGCAGTCATAGTTTAATTGTTAAAGATGGGAACGTTTCAGAAAGAAAGCATAATGCAGTGGGGTCTCTTTTCAGAGGTACAAGTGGCAATGATCCCGAAAAATCAACTCTATTTCAACAGCATTTAGGATTAAACGATGGTGAACAATCTGGTACTCAAGGTAGTATGATTTTAGTTACCGATAAATCTCAAACACACTTCATGGTTGGCATTGAAGGGTCCTCTTTTGGAGAAGATGGAAGTGAGATTAACCATGCAAGTCATTCAATATTAGGTACGGTTAATAAATATTCTGCGGCTAATCAGATAAAAGGGTCTGCCATAAAAAAAACAGAAGGCCTTGAGGACTTTCCAGGTGATATTAATGAAGGAACTATAAAATTCACAGATACAATGTTTGAAAATTTTAAAACTATAGATGATTGGTTAAACGCAGATGAAAGAACGACCGATGAAAGGATGGACACGCTAAATAGTCTTATGCAAGAGGACAATGCAGAAACTCGACATCAAATTGTTAATACCTTAGTAGCCACAATAAAGGATGCTTCTTCAGCTTAGGCGCCTTATAATAACACTATATAGGTTGTTTGGGTTTACTATTAATTGGGCATATGTAACTGATGTTAAAAGCTAAACTTGAGGCACTATTATCAGATGTCGATAACCAGTTGATTACTCTTGAAAAACTGGGAATAAAATGTGCAAAACGAAATGGAACGGTAGATGATTTTGATCAAAAAAAATCTATCGACTTAGCGACTAAAATTGCTCTTAAATTAATTGATAATCGCTATTATAAACATGCGTTTAACGTTGCTAGTCGGGGGTGCACTATGAATATAGGGCCTTTCAAATCGACATTTGTACTTGTCATCGCAGATTCTTTTATTTCTCATAAAGAATACTTAGCAGCGACTAAACTGGCTCTATTACTTACACCATTTAAGGGACCGCTAAAAATAAAAACAGCCAAACAAATTGCTGTAAAATTAAAAAAGAAAAACCAAACGAGTTATGTTAATCAAATTTATGAATCTCTTCAAAATAATCCTGCTAGCTATGCACAAAAAGCAGCAACTCAGATTCTTAACTCAACGAACAAAAACCCTGTAGATATAACGATACTTTTAAACAATGTAAAACAAAATTTAATGCAAATTGAAAATATTGGCATAAGTTGTGCAAAAAGAGGAGGCAGTGCCGATGACTCATCTCAAAAAAGAGCAATAGATTTAGCAACAAAAATTGGATTAACACTAACGAAACAGGGATACTATAAATCTGCATTTAATATCGCCAGTTGTGTATGTAATATTGCAATGGGCCCCTTTAAAGCCGCTTGTGCCCAAGCAATAACTACCTCATTGATTAAGCATAAACAATATGAACTTGCCAAAAATATAGCCGTACGTATAGCACCCGTAAAAGGAAAACTAAAAACAGAAACGGTAAAAGAAATTGCGCTAAAGCTTCGAAAACAAAATCAAGATGAGCATGTCACACAAATTTATAAAGAACTGCAAAAAAACTTGGCTGATTATGCTCAAAAAGCAGCCGCTGACATTCGTAATAACACAAAAATAGAAACTGTAGATGTCGACGTACTCTTAACTAATGTTAATCAGAATCTAATGCAATTAGAAAAAATAGGAATTAAATGTGCTAAACGAGGAGGGAGCATTGATGATCCCGAACAAAAAGAATCCATTGATTTAGCTACCAAAATTGGTATTGCCCTAGTTGAGGCTAAACATTACAGATCGGCATTTCATATTGTTGAAAATGTATCTAATATTGCTATGGGCCCGTTTAAATCGTCATGTGCTATAGCTATTTCAACTGCACTTATTGATCATAAGCAGTATAAATATGCTGAAAAAGTTGCACTGTTAATTTCTTTGATCAAAGATAAAATAATAATAAATACAAGCTATGAAATCACAAAATACTTAATCCAAAACAATCATATTAGTAGTGCTCGAACTATCTATCAGGCGCTTAAAAAAAATACATATGAGTACGCATTAGATATCTTAAATCAACTCGATTCACTTTTCTCTAATCGATTAGAGAAAAAATCAACATTGTCAGATACAGTTAATGAACCCACAAGACAAGGTGTCCATTCTAAATCGCAACAGTCTACACAACATGTTGTACAAAACATTAATATTGAGCAGTTAAGGACTAACCCATTACTTAATCCTCATTTAATCTCTGAGTTACCACCGTCAGCTCAATTAAATTCGCCTAAAATGACCAATTCAGATGAATTAGCAGTCGCGTTTCAAGAGTCCTTTGGAAGCCTAATTCAAGATAATCAGAATTGTGTCTCTTGGTGTAATAAAACAATGAAGTCGTCTTCAGTAGATCCCTTTAACTTAACGCTAACCCATAATGAACTTACCTATCGTGCAGGCGGTGACTATAATAAAGTTACGATTTGTTTTAACTTAAAAACAGGTGAATGTACTCGAAATAAAGTAGGTTTAACTAAAGAAGATATAGAAAAATATACATTACTGTTTTTCAAAATTATTGATAATAGAGACGACTATAAAAATACGTTTGCTGTTGAAAAATAATACCTATAAAGACGTCCACTTTTTCTCCATATGTTACTAAATTTAGGACTAAATATTAATATCCCGACATGAAAAACATAGACATGCTATTGTCATATTAAATCAATCTACTACTTATCGAAGGGCTAAGAGGTAGCGTCTCTACCTGGCTTATGTATAGCTAATCTTGACTCGTCTCCTGAGTCCTTAAACGTTATTACTGGTCTGCGATTGATTTGTCTATGGCTGTGACTCAGGCTTAATTCTGATAAGATTCATGGAGTGAGAAAAATTTATTCAACTAGGTTACCTACTGAAAGTAGGTTTGAAGAAGATAAAAATAAAATTGATATCTGTGTATTAAGTAACGAAGCCTTAACTAAAAAAGACACAATGGTACTTCGTTGTGGGGCGAAAGAATTGAAAGTAAGCAAAAATTTTATTACCACTCTTGTCTGCGAATCCCAGAGAGTATTTAAGAAACCATGTTGCCCCTTTTGTAGAGACGAGGAACATTATCATAAAGATTTGGACTTAGCCGAAATATCATGGGCGCCTTATCATCAAAATAGACGCGGACAGAGATAAAGCATATTTAGCTATTTGTAGCACTATAACAACTAAAGAACAATTTAATAAACATCTTGATACTGATCATACAACAATGATACATGTTTTAGCTCAAGGGGGATGTTTCAAGCTTATACACATTTATGCCTCCGAGGATGAGTTGATGGACCCCCATCTTAAACTCAAAGATGGGCGTACGGCAGCCGATGTAGCCCGCTACTATGGTAAAGAAGCCACCGTGACCTACTTGGTAGATACATTCGCTATTGAGCTAACTTCTTCTGACTGACTGAGGCATCCTCATAGATAAATCTAGGTCCTGCTTAGTTCTTTAAGAAAAAATGTTTAACTAAGGATATAATTGGGCTCTACTAATACAGTTATCGGTTTAACTATTAAAAAATTTTAGGTGTTTTCTAAATTATTAAAACGTCTAAGTAACAAAGACCCCTAACTTAGTATTGAAAAACCGAACAAGCAACGCTGAACGATGTCCCTTTTCCTCGGTCTGAA
>QFBU01000084.1 GCA_003265975.1 Candidatus Marinamargulisbacteria bacterium SCGC AAA071-K20 | reverse complement strand
TACATCTAAGTTAGTTACAAAGCTTCTTGCCGCTTGTGGGTCTTCTATAATACTAGCTATGACTAATTCTGAAGCTTGCTTTGAGGAAATTGTATCCATCGCTCTGGCTTTTTGAACAATTTCTAAACTTCTTTCGTTAGGCATCAGTTGAATAGCACCCACAATGGACCCAAAAGCAGTTTGAACAAAGGCTCTTTTTAAACTATCTGTTAAATCTTGACCTAAGTCCTTGTCAGACTCTTTTAGTTCTACGAGCAACGTTTTTACATTTTCTTTCGTTTCTTTGGAGTTGAAATTGGTAATAAGAGCTTTAGTGTTTTGGGCGATGGACTCAAACAATAAGTCTTTTATATTTTTAGTTCCCACACTGCTATTAGCAAAAGAAATACCTAAGGCCTTAATGATCGCCACAGCTTCGTTTCTTGTACCTGCTGTATTAACTGTTATTGCTTGTGCCACTAGAGACCCTAAAGCTTTTTGAATTTCTTCAACTCTTTCAAGTTTTTCGGCTTCGTCTTCAATCGCTTCAAGTTCTTCAGCAATCGAGTCAAACCCATTACTAGCTAATACTGTAGAGCTAAAGCTTTTCAAGTTTCTTTCAAAGTCTTGTCGCGCCTTGGCTGCTTTAGTAATAGTGTCTATTGGGTTAGACCGAGACCCGGCTTGTGCAACAGACGCATTATAGAGCTGTTTAAACCCAGACCCAGATGAACCCGTATCATCTGCAAGTCCTCCTAAGGAGTCGTGGCTTCCTAAAAACTCTTTGGCTTCGTCAGAGAGTTGAGCTCCCAGTTTGTTAAGCACTGCAGCGGCTTGTTCAGGGGTACCAGACTGATTAATAAGATCAACAACTTCATTAATCGATTCAATATCGCCACTAGCAGCGGCTTCATTTACTCGCAAAGCCAAAGACGCATTAGACCCTTTGAAAAAGCTAAAACGTTCAGCTTTGTCATCGGTTTCTTTTATTGTCTGAATAATATCTTTAAGCTTTGTTTTTCCAGCTTTTTTCTCAAGAGGGTCAACGTCTATTCCATATAAAGCCATTTTTTGAATATTATCGGCACTTTCAGAAACCATTACCGCTGCAGCCGTAAATGCTCCAGATTGAGTAATAGATGGGTTAGCCATTAAGTCTCTAATACTCTCGTTTTGTTGTAAGTCTTCTTCAGTTAAGGCATGTTTATTAGCAGATCTAGTGGCGGCGTCTCCAGAATGAGAGTCTAGATACTCCCTAATTTTTGCCAAATTAAGTTTGGCTTGTATACCATTTGTTTTTTGTTTATTAGTAGATGTATCAGACTGACCTACAGCGGCTTCGTCATTTAAAAAGGAGACTAAGGAATCTAGTTTATTTTTACCGCCATTTCTAGACATGAAGTTGTCCATAATATCTGTAAAGCCTTCTTCATCGGCATTAAAATAAGACATTATATTATTGGCACGTTTGGGATCGTCTAAAAGAGTATGTTGAAATGCAGTTGCAGAAGAACTTCTTATTCCGGCAGCACCCCCTTTATCCCAAAAGGACTTACTATTTAAAATATCACCGCTACCGCCATCGCCTGCCATACGTCTATTATACGAACGAGCGTCTCCTGACATAGCTGCTCTTGTGTCATTTCGTAATCCCTCTGCAGCGTCTAAAAGACCTGTAAATTTAAGGGCTGATTTAACAAGACCAAAGGTTCCAGCTGCACCAATTTTGGCACCTTCTATAAAGGCCTCTCCACCCTTCGATCCTTTATAATTCCCTGCTTGTAATTGTTCGTTTCCAGCCTTTTTGGCGCCTTTAAATATGGAAGTCAAAGGAGACGCTATTGCACCTCCAGCGGCTCCAACAGCTCCTGCAATAAAGGCTAGAGACCCAACGGCTCCTTTTCTGAGCTTACTAGAATTTGAATCAGTTAAACTATTATAGGTTTTAGAGGCACTATACTGACCGGCATCTTTTGCACCTTTTAAGACACCTCCAACTAATCTAGCAGCGCCACCAATCATTCCACCAAACAAACCATCATCGCCATTGCGTTCTCTAAGAATTTCCATGGCTTTTCGTCGTTGAACATTTTTTTGATGGGCTTCATAACCACTAAACAGGTTTCTACCAAGGTATCTTTGATAACCAGAACCCGTTCCTTGAGCCCCGGCTTTATCATCAATTAACCGATCAATCATTCCGTTAGACTTACTTAACCTTGTCATAAACTTTTTAAAAGTGGCTCTGTCTTCTGAATTATTAAACTGAGTTTGAACTTTTGTTTCCATCGCTTCTTGTAATTTTTGAGCTTCTTCGGGATCAGACTTTCCTAAGCTATACATAACTTGTACCACTGCTTTTACACCCATGTCTTTAGCAATGGACTGAAACCCTTTATTATTTCCAGACTTCATTATGTTCATCAATAATTCAGCGGCCTGGTCTGTTTTTCCTACTATCATTAATTGCCTAACTCTAGCCATCACTTTTTCGTCTTGGTCTATTAACTCTTCTTTTTTGTCAATGACTTTACCAGGATCAACACTAGGGTTACCGGCTTCATTTTTAACGGCATTATGTGCCAACTGATACTTTCCTAAAATATCTTCAGCTTCTCCTTTTGAAAACTCGTTAGTGTTGTCTTGAAGTCGAGCAAGAACAGCCGAGCCGGTGGTGGCAAGTGTTCGACGTTCTCTGGCTTGGCCGTTGGCTCTTTGCGATGGGAGCATAAAAGAGGTACTGTCTTTTTTACCAACATCCATCCCAAAGTTTTCTCTAAGGTTTCGTTTTACACCTTGCATATAACTTTCGTTTTCACTGAGTGCGCCATAGGACGCAATATTTTTTCTTAAGTTGCCTATACCATCTTTAAATATCGTATCTTCTTTTCCGCCTAATTTTGAAAATCGTGCTTGTCGTATTTTTAATTGCTCTATGAGTCTTGTAGAGTGGGAAGAGTTACCTTTTTGGTCTTCCATGCCTTTTATTTGTTTAGTTAATTTTTCGGCTCGATCTGAAAGGGTAGGCGTTCCAGATTCGACGCCTGCAAAGCCACCCCGTCCATGATTGGCAATAACTTTATTAAAGCGTTCTTGAAATTCACCTTCATTTCTAAATGGGTTAGCTTTTTTACTTCCGTCTGGGTTATGACCGAGCATGGACTGGATATCGCTGCCTTGTAAATTTCCACGCTGAGCTTCCATAAATACGGCTTGAAACTGAAACGACGTACTCTCTAATTGTGCTAGGTTTTCTAATCCAGATCCAGAGCTATGAGGGTTTTTACCCGCCTTTGAATTGGGGTCAGCACTACCAATTAATAATTCTAATAAATCAGAATTCTTTTGAGAATTAACAATACCGGGAGTTATGATTTCGTTTGTTGGAGCGCCTTCCTTACTTCTATTCATCGTATTTTTAGCGGCGGCTATTGTAGTCTCACTAGATTGAATTTTGGCCTCTATCTCTTCTAGCTTTTCAACCGATACCAAACCTTGGGCCAATATTTTTTCATCAATAGCGCTAAGACTAGTACGTTTGGCAAGTATTTCAGTCTTTTTAGCAATATTAGCTTGTGCTGTAGCAATATTATCTTGTGCTGTAGCAATGCTTGTGTTTAGGTCTTTAATGTTTTTTTGATGTACCTCTTGAAGTCCCTTATGATTTTCCATCTTTTTATTAATATTCACAATATTATTTTCTGCAATACTCGTAGCCATGCTTAGTACACCCGTATTCATATAATCTGTATCTATGCCCTGCTTATTGACTAGTTCTTTTGTTCTTTTTTCTATACGGTCTTTACTGGCCTCACTCTTTCCAGCGTTACCCTTCACATCTTTTAAAAAATTTACTTTTACTTGCCTGGCCTCTGCAGTAGTTAATGAATGTCTTCCAAATGCTTTTTGAATGTCCGTTTTTTGAGCATCACCGTAGTTAAAATTTATTAAGTTTCTTAGTGTAAATAAATCTTTCCCCTCCATCTTCTCAATTCCGCCTAGTTTGTGTGCTTTTTTAAGTAATTTAGTGGTTTTGTTTATTAGTTTTTTACTATCTTTGTCAAATTGCCCACTTTCAGTTGACGTATCTATGTTGGAAAATGCAGCTAGGTTTTTTTGAAAATTTTTAATTTGAACATCTACATCGTCACCGCGGTAAACAAGTTCCCTTTTCTCTGCTTTTCTATTAAATTCTTTTTCTAAATTTTGTAGTATCGTGTGGTTTTTTTCTTCTTTTTCTGCTCCTTTTTCTGCTCCTACACCAAGTATTTTTTGTGCGAGTGCTACGTCTTCGCTAACAATTTCATTCCTTGCTTGTTTCTCAATCCCTTCTATAGTGCCCCCCAATTCTTTTAATTCTTCGAATTTTTTTTCCGCTATTTCAAGTTCAGTCGAAACATCACCCATTTCACCCATTGCAAGTAGTTGTGAATTTTCTTGAAAGCGTAGAACGTGTAAATTTTCTTCTTCTTGTTTGGTAGTTGCTAAATCAGCTTCCAAGGCGCCAATGTCTTTGTCATCACCTACAACAACACCTTCTTCAGCAAGTTCAGCAAGGATAAGATCTCTCTGAGCTGAAAGATCAGCTATTGAGGCTTGCTGTGCAAGAGCGGCATCTCTCTTTCCCTTTAAATCAGTTAAATTCGCATTTTCAGTAGTAAGGGTATGTTGAGCGGTAGAAATTTCATGAGCAGAGGGAGCCGACTCAGCACCTTGGGCAAGGTCTTCTAAACTTCCATCAGAATTATCAATAGAGTTAATAACACTTCTAAAGTCAGCTGCAATTTCTTGAGCATCTTCTTGTCGGCCCATATACTGCATAAACTCTCTTTGTATTCTGTCATTTTCAACGGTGTCAGAAGACATCTCTTTAAACGACTCTCTAATCTGATCAGAAAATTCATGAGCATTGGCATCAAATTTAAAATGACCACCTTCGCCTTCATCATTACCTTCAATTTCAGAGGCTATTACAGAATCTCTTCCAAACCTTAAACTTCCTTTAGTAGTATTGGCCCCAGATCTAGAGCTATCTCTATTTCCTAGGAATGTATGTTTAATATCGCTAAGTGTGCCACCCATCCCCTCATTTGAGGTCATAGACCTAAATCCTACTTGAGCCCCAGCCCCTAGTCCTCTAACGCCACCATTTACGAGTCCAACAAGTCCACCAAGAAAACCACCCACTGCTTGCCCAGGTCTTCCAAGAGCTCTGAAACCTGCGCCAACTTGGGCACCGTCTTTAACTCCTTTGAGTGTTCGTGCACCAAAGGCGCCAATACCCCCAACGATGCCTTTACCTAGTCCAAAGAGACCTTTACCTGCTCTAGCCCCACTTTTTACTACACCACCTAAAACGCCGCCTATGGCACCTGCAATACCACCAAGAGCA
>QFBU01000083.1 GCA_003265975.1 Candidatus Marinamargulisbacteria bacterium SCGC AAA071-K20 | reverse complement strand
AAACACTAGAAGAACCTCCAGAGCGAGTGATTTTTATACTAGCCACTACGGAGCCACACAAGATACCTATAACTATCCATTCACGGTGTCAGCATTTACAGTTCAGAAACTTAACTTTAGACGAAATTAAAAATCAGTTAAAAAATATTTCCTCAAAAGAGGGTCTAACAATAGACGACAAAGCACTCACTTTACTATCAAGAAATGCTCAGGGATGTATGCGTGATGGAGTGTCTCTTTTAGATCAAGCTTTTTCGTTTCGCGGTACCAAAATAAGTTACGAAGACGTACTCTACATTTTAGGCGCAACTGAAGAAAGCCAAGTGGTTTCACTCATTAATGAAATAGTAAAACAAGAGTCTCAAGCCATTTTAAAACAACTGCAAACCTTTTTTGATGCTGGAACCAATCCTACACAACTCATTACAGATCTTATAGAAATCACAAAAACCCTTCTTTACGTTAAATTAGGGTGCGAAGAAATACTAAATGCCCCTCCTTCAACTGAACTGAGAGCACTTTCTAACTCGGTTGATCAATCCTTTTTAGAGAGATGTTTAGACACTCTTGCTAAAACAGAAATGGAACTCAGATGGTTTTCAAAGCCTCAATTATTATTGCAATTACGACTCATTGCCTTGTCTTCAAACCCTGCTGAAAATACCGTGGCAACACCAATTGCACCTACAAACACAACAAATGTTGTTAGGCCGGCTGTGCAGAAAGCCCCTGTTCAACGAGCACCTGCGCCAACACCAGTTCAACGAGCACCAGCGCCAACACCAGTTCAACGAGCACCAGCGCCTACTGCTCAAGCTCCGGCTCCGGCTGCAAAGCAAGACGCGCCTAGGCCTGTCGACTCAACAAACGCACAAGCCAGATGGAATGACACTGTTCAAACAATTCAAAGAACGCATCACGCCCTTTACGCCATTTTAAAAGAGTCTAGAGTTGAGTTAAATGCAAACAAGCTCACAATTAAACTAAAACAAGCATTCAAGTTTTTTATTGAAAAGCTTAAAGAAGAAAAGACACATAGTTTAGTGAACGAAGCCATTAAGCAAAATTTTGGCCAAAGTATTAGTTTTGATATTTTTGACCCATCCACATCTTCACATGCGTTAGCGTCTAAGCCGGCAGTGGGGCAAAGTACACCTCAAAGTGTGGCCTCTACTACAAGCGAAGCGCCTCCACAACAAGACCAAGCTCCCGCTTCAAACCTCGAAAAAAGTGGAGAAAACATCAACTCAATCGTAAATCTTTTTGAAGGTAGCATCGTCTAGGACTCACACCTTGAGCTTACTAAAGGTGA
The DNA here is from genome assembly GCA_003265975.1 of Candidatus Marinamargulisbacteria bacterium SCGC AAA071-K20. GTDB lineage: Bacteria > Margulisbacteria > Marinamargulisbacteria > AAA071-K20 > AAA071-K20. The sequence continues at coordinate 4,088 of QFBU01000083.1, read as the reverse complement.
CCTCATACTGAATATTTGATATGATAAGCCCCACTAATTTAGGCTTGCAAGCCTTTGGAGGGTAAAAACATGAGTAAATATACCGTTGCCGTAGTTGGAGCCACTGGAGTGGTTGGCCAAGAAATTATCAAAACCTTAGAACAAAGAAAATTCCCAGTGAAAGAGCTTGTTTGTTTAACATCAGCTCGTTCTGAAGGAACTCGTATTGAATTTAATGGCAAATATAGCATATCAAGAATTTTAGATGAAAATTCATTTGAAGGCGTAGACTATGCCTTATTTTCAGCAGGAGGATCTATATCCGAAAAGTTTGCTCCTATCGCTGTAAAAGCTGGGGCAGTGGTTATAGACAACACCTCTCATTTTAGAATGGACCCTTCCGTTCCCCTTGTCGTTCCTGAAGTAAATGCGCAGGCAGTAAAAAAACATAAAGGTATTATTGCCAACCCAAATTGCTCTACGGCTCAAATGGTATTGGCTTTAAAGCCGCTCCACGATGCCGCCAAAATAAAAAGAGTAGTAATATCCACCTATCAGTCTGTGTCTGGCGCTGGTAAAGAGGCTATTAAAGAATTAGAAAGCCAAACCAGGCATAACCTTCAAGGTAAACCAAGTGAAGCCAAGCAATTTACAAAAGATATTGCCTTTAACGTGATTCCACATATTGATGTTTTCGAAGACAATGGATACACAAAAGAAGAAATGAAAATGATTCTAGAAACACAAAAAATTCTTGAAGACGACACTATTAAATTAACAGCAACCACCGTTAGAGTTCCTGTTTTTATTGGTCACAGTGAAGCCTTAAACGTAGAGTTAAGTGAAGAGCTTCCAATAGAAAAAGTAAGAGATCTATTAAGAAATATGCCAGGAGTAGTTGTGATGGACAACCCGTCTAAAAACGAGTACCCAACACCAAAGCTTTTAGCTGGAAGAGACGAAACCTTTGTCGGTAGAATTAGAAAAGATATTTCTAACCCTAAGGCTATTGATATGTGGGTAGTGTCTGATAATTTAAGAAAAGGTGCCGCACTAAACGCTGTTCAAATTGCTGAGGAACTAATCAAGTAATTTGTCTTTTCTCTCGGATCAAGACGAAAAAAATAAACGATACACAAGAGACTACTCTCGTTTTGGCCATCAAGTAAAAACAGTAGGATGGCTTTCGAGAGACACTCAAAGAAAACGCTTTAAACAACTTCTGTCATTTAAACCGGTTTGGAGTGGAGAAACGGTATTGGATGTAGGTTGTGGCTTAGGCGACTTTTTTCATTATATAAAAGCAAACTCCCTTAATATCAACTTTACAGGTGTCGACCACTCTAGCGCGTTAATTGACGCTGCAAAACGAGCCTATCCCAGTGGACACTTCAAGGTTCATAATTTATTTCAAAAACCATTACTAAACCCAGTAGACGTGGTATTTGCGTCAGGGGTATTTAATTTAAAAATGGGTGATGCGAACGAGCAATTAGCCTTTCTTTCTGAAGGCATCAAACGTCTCTTAGCTCTTGCAAAACAAGGCGTTGCTTTTAATGTTTTAGAAGAAAATGATCTGACAAGAAAAATAGTAAAAACAGACTACTATTACTATACACAAGACGACATAAAAGAAATTTGTAAACACTTCAATTTAAATATAACGATCTCTGGCGGCTATTTAGAAAATGACATGACTATATTTCTAAGAAGTGGTTAAGAAATCTTGCATATGATACGATAAAGATATCACAAGATAAGGAAGGTACGGTTATGTTTGAAGGACTAAAAGATATGGGGAAATTGGTTAAACAAGCCAAAGAAATGAAATCTAAAATGAAAAACGTCCAGGATGAACTTAAGGACGTAAAAGTAACCGGAAGAAGTGCTTCTGGAAATGTAGAAGTAGTGCTCACCGGAGAACTAGTTTGTCTAGACATTAAAATAGCGCCGTCTCTTCTAGAGCAAGGAATGGCAGATATTATGAAAAAGCAATTAAAAGAAGCGTTTAATTCTGCTGCACAAGACGCAAAAGGAATAGCTACATCGAAGCTTTCAGATATTTCTAAAGGATTTAATATACCAGGACTTACGTAGCAAAAAATGCCAGAAAAGAATCCACTAAATGGCATTATTACGCAATTAAAAAAACTCCCAGGCGTGGGCGAGAAATCAGCTCAACGCTTGGCACTTTTTTTATTATCTCTACCTAAAAAAGATGTTCATGAATTTGTTAACGAAATAGGATACGTTAGAGACAATATTAAACATTGCGAAAAATGTTATAACTTTACCTTCAGCAATGAATGCTTCATATGTACGGATATTACCCGATCTCAAGAAAGTTTGTGTATTGTAGCCGAACCCAAAGACATTTTGGCACTAGAAAGAACCTGCGAATATAAGGGCTTGTACCATATTTTGGGAGGCTTAGTGTCTCCGATTGATGGCGTCTATATTGAAACATTACGTATTAATGAGTTACTATCACGGGTAAAAGAATACCCATTAAAAGAAATTATTTTAGCGATTAATCCTACAATTGAAGGGGAAGCGACGATACTCTATCTAACGTCACTGTTAAAGCCGTTTAATATACCCGTTTCTAAGCTGGCTTACGGACTACCAGTGGGGTCAGACATTGACTACGCAGACGATATGACACTGCAAAAAGCTTTATCAGGAAGACAAGAAGTGATTTGAAATTGAAACTTATAAGGAGAATTAAAAATGAATAAAAGGGAATTATCAGAAAAAGTTAGTAATGAATTTGATTTAACAATAAAGATGTCTCAAGACCTTGTTGAATATGTATTCGATGAAATTAGAGATGGCATATCAAAAGGTGATAAAGTACGTATTGTAGGATTTGGAGCATTTGAAGTGCGAAAACGTGCCGCAAGAATTGGACGAAATCCTCACACAGGCGAACCTATGGACCTTCCAGAAACGGTAACTCCTGCATTTAGCCCTGGCTTACAGTTATTAAAATCTATAAAAGGAGTCCAAGTTGACTGACACGGACACAAACGAAGACAAAATCACAGGAATAGTAGACGACATTACAGAGCTTCTGGACTTGTTACCAGATAGGCTCAGCAAGTTTTTAAAAGAAGCTCCCAATTTAAATAAATTAACAGAAGTAGTTTTAGACTTAGGATTTCCAGCAGAAGTTCGATTTCAACATACCTCCAAACGACTCATATCTCTAGGTGAGATGACACTGGCAGACATTCAAGAAGTATCAAAAAAAGTAGAGCCATTTAATACCGACAACAGGGCCGGGTTAGAGAGAACACTGCATCGAGTGTCAGCTATTAGAAACCGAGAAGGCAAAATAATTGGCCTAACATGTCGGATAGGAAAAGCGGTTTTTGGAACTGTAGAAATTATTAGAGACATTATTGAAAGTGGCAGAAACTGCTTATTTTTAGGACCTCCAGGCATTGGAAAAACAACAATATTGAGAGAAACAGCAAGGGTACTCGCTGACCAATGCCACAAACGTGTAGTGGTAGTAGACACCTCAAACGAAATTGCAGGAGAGGGTGACATCCCACATCCGGCTATTGGCTTTGCAAGACGAATGCAAGTGCCTACACCCGACAAACAACATGCGGTCATGATAGAGGCCGTAGAAAACCACATGCCAGAAGTAATCGTGGTAGACGAAATTGGAACTGAAGAAGAAACCTCTGCTGCACGAACGATAGCCGAACGAGGGGTTCAGTTAGTAGCAACAGCTCATGGTTATCATTTAGATAACTTAATTAAAAATCCAACGCTTTCAGACTTAGTAGGTGGCGTACAAAGTGTTGTTTTAGGTGACGAAGAAGCAAAGTTTAGAGGCACCAATAAAACAGTACTTGAACGTAAATCACCGCCTACTTTTGACGTTGTAATTGAAGTAAGAAGTAGAGACGTGTTTGCTATACATAGCCCTGCCGCTACTTTTGTAGATGCTATTTTAAGAGACGATCCTATAGAGCCAGAAATGAGACAACGCGACATAGACGGCGTTATAACTGAGCAAAAAGAGCAAGAAAAACAAGATCAAATTGAAGAAATGGAAAACCAAAGCGACAATTTAATGGTTTTTGTATTTGGAA
>QFBU01000082.1 GCA_003265975.1 Candidatus Marinamargulisbacteria bacterium SCGC AAA071-K20 | reverse complement strand
AACAAATCCTGCAGCACAAGCCGCAATCCCTGAATAACTATTTAACAAAGAAATAACGACAGGCATGTCTCCTCCACCGATTGAGATGACTGAAAGAACTCCCAAGATTAGAGAAATTCCAATAATCATATACATATAGTCCATTGACATTGAAGGGTTCAATACAAACAAAACACCTAAGACTATTGTCGCTATAAGTAATCCCGAATTAAGTATATTCTGACCAAAAAACTGTAAGGGCTTCCCACTAATTTTTTCGGACAATTTAGCCCAAGCAATTAAACTTCCAGTAAATGTAATGCCTCCAATTACTAATGAGAATATAATGGTTACAGACTCCATCGTACCTAGTACAGGCGTAGATAGATAAGCAGCCCACCCTAAAAGTAAACTTGAAATTCCGCCAAAGCCATTTAGAAGAGCTACCATTTCTGGCATTGCCGTCATGGCTATTAAGCGCGCCCCGGCTACTCCCACAACAGTTCCTACTGCCATGCCAATAGCAATTCCTTGGTAAGACACAATTCCTTGATCTAAAAGAGTTACAACGATAGCCAGGAACATTCCCAATGCAGAAATCATATTCCCTTTTCTAGCTGTAGCCGGAGAACTTAATTTTTTTAATCCTAAAATAAAAAGAAAAGCTGAGACTATATAGACGCAGTTTTGTATAAAAGGAGACACCATTTAGTTTTTTTCCTTTTTCTTAAACATTTCTAACATGCGTTCGGTTACCAAGTACCCGCCAACAACATTGGTCATTGCAAATGCAACCGCTAAGATACCCAATATGCTGGCCAGTTTAGAATGCCCTGCCCCACTTATAGTTAGTGCACCTAATAGCGTAATTCCTGAAATAGCATTAGACCCTGACATTAGAGGGGTATGTAATGTTGAAGGAACTTTGGCTATAAGTTCAAAACCGAGTATAGCGGCCAACAGTAAAATAAAAAGGAGGAGTATTAAAATTTGGCTATCCATAATGTGCTTTTATCCTTTCATTAACTAATTCACCGTTATGAGTCATCACGCATCCTGCTAAAATTTCGTCTTCTAAATTCAGGTCAAATGTCTTGGTTTCTTTGTTCCAAAACTCGGTGAGTAAATGGGTAATATTGGCCGAGAGCATTTGGCTAGCGTGCAAAGCCACTTCTCCTGGCATATTAGCCACACCCACAATAGTTACCCCGTTTATTTGTACGTCTTTGCCTGTTTCTGAGCCTTCAACATTGCCGCCTGTTTCTACTGCGAGATCTACAATCACACTTCCTTTAGACATACTATTTACCATTTTTTTATTAATAATCAAGGGAGCTTTTCGCCCAAAAACTTGAGCGGTGGTAATAACTAAGTCTGCCATGGCGCAATGTTTTGCCATTACTTCTTGTTGCTTAGCTAATTGTTCTTCAGTTAGTTGTTTTGCATAACCGTCTTTAGTTTGGCCCGTATCGCCCAAATCTACTTTTACAAACTTAGCACCGAGAGACTGTACTTGTTCTTCTACTACAGGTCGTGTGTCAAAGGCTTCTACTCTTGCGCCTAGACGTCTGGCTGTTGCGATGGCTTGTAAACCCGCTACACCAGCACCGATTATAAATACTTTTGTTGGGGCTAATGTTCCCGCTGGGGTCATCATCATTGGAAATACTTTTTCTAGTCGATTTGCCCCTGTGAGTACGGCTGCATAACCGGCTAAACTGGCTTGTGAACTAAGTACGTCCATTTTTTGGGCACGAGTTGTTCTTGGAATCATTTCTAAACTTATTAAGGTTATTCCTAATTTTGCGGCTTCGTCCAAAATGTCTTTTGAATTGAAAGGGTCTAGAAAACTAATATGTATGGCTCCTTTTTTTAGAGCAGACAAGTCTTCTTTTTTTGGAGGATGTAATTTTATAACTATGTCAGAATCTTTAAGTATTACGTCAGAACTTGTTGAGTTATATGAAGAGAAATCTTCTTTTTTAAATAGTTGTTTTTCAAAGCCTTGTTCAAGTAATAATGTAGCGCCCAGGTCTGAGAGTTGTTTAGCGTTTGGTGGCGTTAACGTAATTCGTTTTTCGTTATTTGTAGAGTCGTTTAAAAAACCAATTTTCATATCTTAAATAGTAACATAGTTAAGTGTGTAAATAAATTTTTGGGAATTCTTCTTTTTTTTTCCGATAAGTAAGTATGAATACTTTAGCAAATGGACTTGTAAGAATTAGTAGCACTACATTATTACCCGCATGTGTATCTTCTCAGCGACTCTCAGGACTAGCCGGTAATATTAATAAATTACCTGATGGCTTATCTTTAAGCGGTAAGGAAAAAATTAGTGATGAGATTAGTATTTGTGGATTTGGAAAAGCTATAGTTAAGCCACTTAGTAAACCGTTTCTTACCCCCGCTGCTCTTGAATCCTTTGCTTATGATGACTTAGTAAGCAAGTCTGCAACACTTATAGTATCTCCAAATGGATATTATAAGTTTTCTGATAACTTAACTGGATCTAGCTTTTCGTTATCTGTACTTCAAGATGAACAATTATTAGAGGCTATCTTGGGCATCACAAAACTAATAAAAGAATTACCATATATTGACTCCATTACTCAAACTGACAAAGACCTTTCTTTTACAGTAATCCTGATGAATGGTCAGTTTGGCATTAATGGAATTAGTAAGTTTTATCAAACTATTCACACCGATCCTTTCCTACTTTCAGGAATTTGCACATTAAATACGACAATTCCTTCCCGACTTGTGGGATACGTCGCCGTGGGTGACTATGCTGTGCCTGTAGGCTCAGGCAAAGACTCTGAAGTTAAAATGATATGTCATTCCCAGGAGTACTGTCTGAGCTCAGAGGTATTTTCTCTTGTTGAAGAAGCGTTAAAAGATCCTTTAGTTCGTTTAATTAAATTCGGTCCTATGTCGTCTAGCTATGTTGAAAAAGGAGACACCGAACAACGTCAACTAGAAGCGGTTGAAAAACTATTTGATGGATCTTCTTATAGCTCGGTTCGGCATCAGGTTATAATTGATAATAGTGTGTTAAAACCCGCAAAAAAAAGAGACTCTCGATATGTGATGAACGTGAGCTTAGATTGCCCCAAGAAAGGCCCTGGTTAAAATATCTTGTTTGGATTTAAAATATTGGATGGGTCAAATAGTTTTTTTATTTTTTTCATTAGATCAATTTCATGGGTCTGAAAAAAGGCTGTGACATAGCTCTTTTTTGTTAGCCCAATCCCATGCTCTCCAGTGGGTGTTCCTCCACAACTTAAGCAAAGAGTCATTACCTCATCGATAAGTTTCGGGAAGTCTTTTTCCCAGTTCACTTCATCCTGACTAGTATTTAATATATTTACGTGGATGTTTCCATCTCCTAGGTGTCCATACCCTATAAAACTATACAAAGAGCCCTTATCTAGATCAGACAGTTTAGACATGAATTCTGAAATAGCATGTGGCGGAACTGTGATGTCTTCAGACACTTTATGTTTACTAACGCCACTTAATGACTCCGATATTTCTCGTCGTATTTTCCATAACTTTTCTAGAGTTTCAGTGTCATTGGCAATTATTACGTTTGAAAGGTTAGCTTGATTAGCGGTTATTTTTTGGGCTTGCTCGAGTAAATCACTTTTATTATTCCCGTCTAACGTGATGAACACATGTGAATTTTCGTCACCCCAGTCGCCGTGTAGATTGCAGTGATTTGCTACTGCTTCAATACACTCTTTTTGCATAAATTCGGCGGTTGCTGGTTGGACATTTGAACGCGCAATTTCTCTTACAAAACTTACGCCGTCTTCTAAAGTCTCAAATGTTAGCCAAATCCCAATTTCTTCTTTTACTGGAAGGATACATTTTAAAGTAATCTCAGTTAAAACGCCTAAGGTTCCTTCGCTACCAATTAGTAATCGCTTTAAGTCGTACCCTGCAACATCTTTGTAGAGTTTACCTCCGAATTTAAAAGGACTCCCGTCTCCAAAAAAGCCTTGCATCCCATAAACATAATCGCCAGTAACGCCATATTTTAGGGCTCTAGGACCACCCGCATTTTCAGTAACCATCCCACCAATTGTGCACTTGTCTAAACTTGAAGGATCTAAGGGTATCCACAATTCTTCTTTTAAGCATTTCGCTTGAAGATCTTTGAGAATAACACCAGGTTCTGTTACTACCATTTTATTTTTAGTGTCTATTTCTTTTATAGTAGTCATCCGCTCCATTGAAAGCACGATGCCATTGGGCAAAGGAATTGATCCCCCTGATTTTCCTGTACCTGCGCCTCTTACTGTTACCGGAATTTTATTGGCATTAGCCCATTTAAGTACAATTCCTACATCGTTACTCTTTTCAGCAAAAACAACTGCTTTTGGAAAGACTGAAGGTGCGTAAGAAAAATCTTTTGTATAGTATGTGAGGTCGTCTTTCTTACTAAGGATTTGTGAACTTGGAATAATTGATCTGAGTGAGTCTAACATATGATCTGGGATTGTATCATAGTGGAATTAATAATTCAGCTTAACGATTAGGTTTCTGTATCTGTTTCTGAATCTATTTCTATATCAAGCCCCATCAACTTGTCTGTTGTAGAGTTGAATCGTCCTGGGTGCCCTCTAAAACCTTTAAGCCCGGTTGGAGGGACATTATAATTAAAGTCCGTATTAAAATCTGCAAAGAATGGACTTTCAATAACGTCTAAAGCAGTAGGTCGGTCGATTTGTGGTCTTAGTAAATGTCTATCTACTCCTATTTTTTGCTTTTTTACAGCCACTGAAATCGTTTCTTTTTCTTCATCATCTGGCACAAAAATCCCTGATCTTACTTTACTACTAGCTCCTCTTCCTAATGTTTGTCTACAGTTACGCCTTGTTCTTTAAGAACTCTCTGTAAATTTTCTTTAAGAGCGCCCTCAAAACAAGTGTCTGAAAAATTAATATTAACGTCTCTGTTGATAAGATGTACACTTAAAATCAGTGTTGTATAAAATGGATCTGGGTCTTTTTTTTCTTTTGGATGTTTTACTGCTTCTTGGATTATAGATCTTAAAGTAGCCCTTTCGACGTCACTACTCCTTTTATAAAAATCTTTTCCATAGGCTCTATGTGTTGGGGTAGGAGTACTTATTGATACTGAAGAGGCATCTAGCTCTTCTGTTTCGTACCTAGTACTTGATGCGTCACTAGAGTCACTTGTTAATAATAAAGTTGGACGTGTATCGACTGGAGTAGGTAACTCTGCTGGTAACACGTTACTTGTGAGTTCTTCTCTTGTGGGTGATTTTTTTACCCACGGATTATTTATTATTAGTTTAAGCCCCATTCTCTCAGGTAAGGTCTTTCCCTACACTGTTCATAGGGTAAAAACATCCATTTATGGATTTTTTTAACAAAAAAAAGCCAGGGCATATTACCCTGGCTTTTCTACCTTACTTAAGAATTAACGCTTAAGACAGTATCTTAGTCACAACTCCAGCACCAACAGTACGTCCACCTTCTCTGATCG
>QFBU01000081.1 GCA_003265975.1 Candidatus Marinamargulisbacteria bacterium SCGC AAA071-K20 | reverse complement strand
TTTCTAAGAGGTGATAATACATTTGCTTCTGCTGGTGGAACTAACACTCCAGCTTTTAGAGCAACAACTAATGCAACACAAACAATAGCAAATAATACATCTGTTAAAGTTAATTTTAATAATGAAATATTTGATACAGATGGAAAATATGATGCTTCAAATTCAAGATTTACTCCAACAATCGCTGGTTATTATTATTTACATGCTTCAATGAGAATATCAATACCAGATGATACTGATTATTTTCTTGCAGTTATCAAAAAAAATGGTTCTGATATAGCTCAATATAGTTCAAATAATTTTGCTTACAATAGTGTAAGTGTTTCAGCGATAGATTTAGCTGACGCAGATGATTATTACGAAGTTTTTGCATACCACAATCATACTGGTGGAGCAAATTATAACAATGATGTGGTTACTATGAGATTTGAAGGATTTAAATTAGTAGAATAAGGAAAATAAATTATGGCAATAACAAAAATACAATCAGAAAGTCTTAACCTAAGCGACACTTACGATTTCACTGGAACTGTAACTGGTGCTGGTGGTGTTAATACTCCAGCTTTTTTAGCACATAGAAGTTCAGCACAAACTAATCTTTCTGATAATACTATTACTAAAGTATTATTTAATCATGAAGATTACGATACAGATAATTGTTATGACAATTCTACTAATTTTAGATTTACTCCAGGTGTTACTGGAAAATACCATTTATATTCTCAAATAGGAGCTTATCCTCATGAAAATACTGCACAAGATATGACTATTTATATTTACAAAAATGGTTCTGATTATATTCAAACAAGACAAGGTTATTCAAGTATGGTTATGCAAAATACTGGAACTTACTCATTATATGCTAGTGCAACAGTAGATGTTGGTAGCATAAGTGATTACTTTGAAGTTTTTGTTAAAATAAACACCAACGGAGGTGCTGGAAGAATAGATTATAATGCAAGCTTACTTTACACATATTTTGGTGGATACAAAATTATAGAATAACAACACAACAATGAGGATAATAACATGGCACAACTAAGTACAAAAATAAAATTATACGCAGCAGCAAATGGTGTTGCTAGTATTGATTTTAGTTCTGATGTTATGTTGCAAGACGATAGTGATGGTAAAGGTGCGTATATCAAGGAATGGAATTTAGATATTGCTAAGCCTACTGATACACAACTAGCATCATATGAAACTGCAGCAACAACTACAGAAGCTAACAACGTAGTAATTTCTACAAGAAAAGCAGCTTATGGTTCTTGGGAAACTCAACTAGAAGAAATCTATGATGATGGAATTGACAGTTGGAAAACAAGAATTGCAAAAGTTAAAACAGATAACCCAAAGAGTTAATATAAATGGCATATATAGGTAAGACACCAACAATAGGAAACTTCCAAGTTTGTGATGCAATAAGTGTTGTAAATGGTCAAGCAGCATACACTATGCAAGTAGGTTCAGTTAATGTATCTCCAGAAAGTGCTAACCATATGATTGTTAGTTTGAATGGAGTTATCCAAAAACCTACAGACGCATTTACAGTTTCAGGCTCAGTAATTACCTTTGATTCAAATCTGGTTACTGGTGATGTAATAGATTTTATTCAGATACTAGGTAATGTTTTAGACTTAGGAGTACCATCAGATAATACAGTAACAACAGCTAAACTAGCTGACAGTTCAGTTTCACTTGCTAAACTTTCTGCAACAGGAACTAAAGATGCTACAACTTTTTTAAGAGGAGATAATAGTTTTCAAGAAGTACCAGCTGGTGGAATTACAGAAGCTGACCAATGGAGATTTAGTACTGGTGGTTCATTTGTAAATGACGCACAAATTACAAGTGGTTGGGAAAGAGTTGATACTGATGGTTTTAATTATATTGGAACTGGAATGAGTGAAAGTTCTGGTACATTTAGTTTTCCATCAACAGGAATTTATTTAATTATTGGTGTGTTAGCCGCTTATGAAGGAAGTGCAGTTAGTTATGCTGGTCATTTTATAAAAACTACAACAGATAATTCTTCTTACGGTAGTGCAACAAATGCGTATGCTGGAATTTATACTGGATATTCATGGTCATCAACTACAACAAGTTTTATATTTGATGTAACAAATGTATCAACACACAAAGTTAGATTACATGTTGCAACACCAAGTGGTTCTACTAGTGTAAGTGTTGCTGGTGGAACTAATAGTGTAGATACTGGATTAACATTTATTAGATTAGGAGATACATAAAATGAATGAACAACAATGGTTAAGTTTTGCATTAATAAAAATGCACACAGGAGCATGGTTTGGTTGGAAAAAAGAAGATGATAACGGAAATAAAATTCCAAACGATCAAAGAATGACTTATGCCAACATTAAAATTATTAAAGATGGTGCAACAATGCCATCAGAAGCTGAAGTAAATGCAAAGATACAAGAATTAAAAGATGCAGAAGCAAACGCAATAGCTAAAAAAGCATCTGGCAAACAAAAGTTACTAGACTTAGGATTATCCGAAGAAGAAGTTAAAGCACTAATAGGAGTATAGAAATATGGCACTAACAAAAATAAATAATAATACACTTTCAGCAATTACTGGATTACCAGCTGGTGTAGGTGGTAAGGTTTTGCAAGTGTCTAATATGTCAATAGTATCTACAGAACAAACTTTAGCTACAGATACTTATACTGATTTAACTGGATTGAGTATTAATATAACACCAAGTTCTACATCAAATAAAATATTTTTATACACTAATGTAAATTGTTTTTTTAATGCAACTTTAGGTTTTGGTATAAGATTTCTTAGAGATTCAACAAATGTTTTTACAACCACAACAAGATACGCAGAATATCCAAATGTTAATAGCCATAGAACAATGAGTTCTTTTGCATATTTAGATTCACCATCAACAACAAGTCAAATTACTTACAAAGTTCAAGCTAGTAGCTTTGCAAGTAGCAGTATTGAATTTAATAATTCTGCACAATCAATTTTTTATTTAATGGAGATAGCAGGATGATAATTTCAAAAGCAATTTTAAAGATTAATTCTAATGCAAAATTTACATATCACAATAATGATATTAATACTATTCAATGGTTAGATGGAACAACACCAATACCTAAAGCTGACATAGAAGCTAAAATGGTAGAGGTACAAGCAGACTATGATGCTAAACAATATCAAAGAGATAGAGTTTATCCTAGCATTGGAGATCAGTTAGATATGCTATGGCATTCTATAGATCAGAACTCAGCATTAAAATCTCAATACTTTGATTTCTATGAAGCTATTAAAGCAGTTAAAGTAAAGAATCCTAAGAATGGCTAATATATATAAAAACGCACAGTTTAATTTAACCACATCTGCTAAAACAGATGTTTATACAGTACCTGCTTAATGTCTTGCAATAATGTAAATAGAGAACTACCTTTTAGTTTAGATGTTGCAGCAGGTAAGATACCTGGTGTTAATGCTCTTTATAAATTTGGAGATAATCCTGCAATTACTAATACAGAAGAAACTATTTGGACACAAGGTGGAATTTATGTTTACCCAACTTCAGCGGAAGCAGTTTATATAAGTTCATCTGATGTAAATGATACTAGTGCTGGAACAGGTGCAAGAACTGTTAAAGTATTTGGACTAGATGCTAATTGGGAATTACAAGAAGAAACAGTAACTTTAAATGGTCAAACTCAAGTAAGAGTAGGAGCTAGTTTAACTTGGATAAGAATATTCAGAGCTTTTGTAGTAACTGTAGGTTCAGGTGGAACTGCTGCAGGGAATATTTATATTGGTCAAACAGGTGCATCAGGTGGAGTACCTACAGGTAATATTTATGCAAATTTAAATACAAGTAATCAAACACAATTAGCTTTATGGACAGTACCTGCTGGATATACTTTTTATATGGATAAATTAATATTTAGTGTAGCCTTATCTTCTGCTAATAATTACGCAACGGTAAAATTAAATGTTAGACCAGATGCTGATTTAGCAACTTCACTATTTAGAACAACAGTTATTCAAACAGTTCAATCAAATCAATTAACTTTAGATTTTGATTATCCAATTGTGTTTACAGAAAAAACAGATTTACAATGTAGAGCAGTTACATCTTCTGCATCAGCAACAGCAGGGGTATCTGCATCATTTGAAGGAGCATATATATTAAATGGCTAATATTTATAAAAACGCATTCTATGATCCAAGTGTAACTACACCAGTTACAGTTTATACAGTACCTAGTAACAGAACAGCTATTGTTAAAAATATACAAGTAACTAATGAATCTGGTAGTAAAATAGTTAAAGTATCTGTAACAGATAGTTCAGCAACAACTGACTATCAAATAGCTTATATGAACATTACAGGTGCTACAATCTGTAATGTAGCAAAAGCATCTATCATACTAGAGTCTGGAGATGTCTTAAAAATAGAATCTTCAGTAATATCTGGAGTAAGTGCTATTGTTAGTTATTTGGAAATATTTGACGAAAAGTCAGCTTAATTATATAGTTGTTATTGAGTATTTTTTAATGTATTTATGAAATTAGTAGCAATACCAATTGAAGAACTTGATAAGGTTTGGTCTTTAATAGAAAAAGATATTAAAAACGCACTAGCTTATTCAGGTCAACTTACCGACTCAGATTTTGTCTATGAAACTGCCAAGCAAGGTAAATTCCAAGTTTGGGTAATATGGGACAAAGACGAAAAGATAACAGCTAATAAATATTATGGTGTTGTCGTTACTGAGATCATACAAAGAAAATATGGTAAAGTCTGTCATGTTTATATTGTAACTGGAAGACAAATGTCAAAATGGCAACATTTAATAAGTGAAGTAGAAAAGTTTGCCAAAGAAGAAGGTTGCAAAATGATGGAACTAATTGCTAGACCAGGTTGGCAAAAAGTCTATAATAATCATGGTTACAAAAGAACCCATGTTGTTTTAGAAAAACAAATTAAACAAGAGGATAAAGATGTCAAGTAAAGTAGTAAATTATTTTAAAAATAAAAAAATTAAACCCAAAAAAATAGAAAGTCCTTTGTATTCATCTGAAGGATCAAATGTTGGTGAACAATGGACAGATTATTTTTCAGAAGAAGAAGTAAGAGAAATAAAAGCAGAACAAAATAAAAATTAAACAATAGGATAAAATATGAGTTTTGGCGGAGGATCATCAGGAGGTGGAACACAAACAACACAAGTAACACCTTATGCACCAGCACAACCAGCATTAAATCAAATATTATCAGAAGCAGGACAACTATATGGTCAAGGTGTAGGAGCATCAGGTTATGTTGCACCAACCCAACAAACTTTAACTGGTCTTGCAGGACAAGAAGCATTAGGTACAGCTGCACAACAACAAATGGCAGATACCCTAAGTGGTAATTATTTAAATCCTTTCTTATCCCCTTTACTTCAGCAACAAGCTGGAAATATTTATACTAATGTAGCACAACAATTTAGTGGTGCAGGTAGAACACCAGGTTCTCCAATGATGCAAAATCAAGTAGTAGGTCAAGTAGCTCAAGCCGCACTACCTTTGGCCTTTCAAGAATATGGTCAAGAGAGAGGAAGACAATTAGGTCTTGCAACTCAAATACCTTCTTTATATCAAACAGGTCAACAATTAGAAAACATTCAAAGACAAGCACAACTTGCACCATTACAATCATTGCAAAACTATGCAGGTCTTGTTTCACCTATTGCAAGTGGTTTCCCAGTT
>QFBU01000080.1 GCA_003265975.1 Candidatus Marinamargulisbacteria bacterium SCGC AAA071-K20 | reverse complement strand
CTATCACAGTAGCTGTTGAAGGGGATGAAAAATCCTTCCATCCCATATATTAACAATTGCATCTTTAGCATTCCTAAAGTTTTGTAATGGCTTAGGAAGTATTTGAGCAAATGAGGCACCTAGCCTTCCCCCTGCAAACCCAGAAGCGGCTGCCACATATGGTTTTGCTTTTAATGCGAATTCTCGTCCTAAAATATAATGACTGTTGTCTATCACTAAACCCGAAAACTCTTCAGCTCCTCTAGAGGCTATTGCTGGCCATGGACTTAATGCAAACTGAACAAGTGACATTCCTTTTTCTGTAGCTCTTGCAAATGGATTATCTAAACTTCCTAACCCAGCACGAACTCCTTGTAATAAACAAAATGGAACTATTCCTGCAGGCCCACCCCAAATAGCCAAAGCTACACTGACTGCCATTGTTATTTTTTTTGCCCTTGATTCATGAAATTTAACTAGGAGCTTCTCGGCTCGTAGCATTTCCATTACGTCACTAGATATTACTTTACTTAAATTCATTGTAAGTCCTTAACTATTAGTTATATTTTCTTTGAGATTATGTCTTAGGGAAGAGTGTTGATTCGTTTTCTATCTTGTATGAAGTCCCCCCCCAGGGCTTTTTCTTTTTTATTTATTCACTAAACCACCATTACAATAAGTTTCTACTACTTAATTATCGTGATAATTTATTATTAATTTCACACATC
Organism: Candidatus Marinamargulisbacteria bacterium SCGC AAA071-K20; assembly: GCA_003265975.1. Lineage (GTDB taxonomy): Bacteria > Margulisbacteria > Marinamargulisbacteria > AAA071-K20 > AAA071-K20. The sequence continues at coordinate 5,053 of QFBU01000080.1, read as the reverse complement.
TTCAAACAGCCTGTCTATTTTTGACATGTTATAATCGGTAAATGTCAAAATACAAAGGCCCAATCCTTTTAATGGTCACAAATTTAAGCTATATGGTGAGCCATTCACTCACCAAATATTTAGCCGCTTTCCTGCCTGTTTCTGAACTAATGTTTGTCAGATTCATTTTTGGACCACTACTATTATTACCATTTTTCTTATCTGGCAGATTCAACTTTGAAGTAAAACGATGGTGGTTGATTGGACTTAGGACCTTTTTTGGAATTACCGCTATGTTTGGTTACTTTTGGGCCTTAAAACTGGGTGACCCTGGAAAAGTCTCTCTAATCTTCCAATGTTCATCGTTATGGGTACTTATTATTGCTAAATTTTTATTTAAAGACTCCCCTACATGGCAAACAAAAATAAGCATCCCCATCGCTTTTTTTGGCTTATGGCTGGTATTACGACCCGAAAATCTGTTTGCATTGGCGGTTCCTGACCTTTTAGCTTTTTTAGCCTCATTTATTAATGCAGGTGTATTACTTTCGCTAAAAGACTTAAGACGTGACCATGGCAGTAACTCCATTATGTTCGCCAATTATGGACTGTCTTCTGCTATCACTGGCGTTTGGATGATCCCAGAGTTTGTAATGCCTTCGAGCTTATCTTTAGGTTTAATTGTATTGTGTATGGGAGTTGTAGGTTTTATAGGTAATTTATGTATGACGATTGGGTTTAAATATGCGTCTGCCAGTGTTGCCAGTAATTTAATGCTGCTGTTGGTGCCACTGATGTATATTTCTGGTATTTTGTTTTTTGGTGAGTCTATTGACCCGCTTTCTATCGTTGGGGTGTCAGTTGTATTAGGCGCTTTAGGCGTTATTAGTATCTATCAATAATAATGATAGAAGTCACAACGAATGCTTCCATTAAATAGCTTTCGTTTTCTCGTACATCGTTTACCAAACATCGTCTCAAACTCTTCATTAGACGTTAGTACATAATAATGCCAGCCTTTAAAATTCTTTCTAAATGATTTACCCATTTTTTTGTACAATTTCTCCGCGTCTTCTCGGTCACCTAATCGCTCACCATAAGGAGGATTTGTAATCACTTTTCCACGTTCATACCGTGAACTAGAGTCTTCCATGTCTAAAGTTTGAACGAATATGTCGTCGAGTCCTGCAATTGCAATATTCTCTCTGGCAATAGACAGTACTCCAGAGTCAATATCTGATCCTAAAATTCTTGGTTTCACATCATGTTTAATTTGTTCGCGTGCTAGGCTTCTTTCTTTTTCCCAAATTTCTGGACTCAAGGCTCTCCAATATTCAGAAATAAACTTACGTTTTAGACCCGGGGCAATATTTTTGGCAATTAAACCAGCTTCAATTAAAAGCGTGCCTGTTCCACACATAGGGTCCATTAATGCGTCTTCTTCTGGATTCCATCTACTTAATAAAATGAGGGCTGCCGCTAAAGTTTCTCTGAGAGGAGCCGCGTTCATATGTGACCTATATCCTCGCTTGTGTAGCCCATCACCCGAGGTGTCTATGCTTAAGACAACCATGTCGTTTTCAATTTGAATTCTAATAGGGAACTCCCCACCTGTTTCAGGGAGAGTGTCTACTTTATATGATTTTTTTAAAGACTCAGCCACGGCTTTATTAACGATGGCTTGTGAGTCTGATTTGCTAAATAGGATTGATTTTCTGGATGAAACTTTGGTCACAGGAAAATAATCGTCTTTTCCAATCCAGTCACTCCAATGTAATTTTTTTGTTTTTTCGAAAAGTTCGTCAAAGGTTGTGGCTTTAAATTCTGCAATTTTTAAGAATATACGACCGGCCGTTCTTAACCAGAGATTCGTTTTACAAATATCCTGAAGCTCGGCATCAAACTCAATTTTTCCGTTATCTACTCTTAGATTTTCATATCCTAAGTTTTTAAGTTCTCTCGAAAGTACCGACTCTAGGCCCATGGCAACCGTTGCAATTAATGTGATCATCTTTTTATTACCTTTATGTCTATTGTTTCAGACTCTAAATTTACCTCTATTTTTAAAGAAGGTACATAGACAAAGTTTCTTTTATTTTTAAAGAAACAGCATTTTAACGAAAAGATTTAGTTTTTGATAACACTATAACTTAGTTTCAACTATTAATAGTTGCTGGGACAGTGGCGTCTGTAGCTACATTTTTTAGTCTTGCTGATACCAGCACCATAAATGGCCATGAAGTATTAGGTGTTCTTGCCACACTATTGTCTTTTGATGAATTATTTGATGAATTATTTGACGCCTAGTTTGCTTAGATAGTGCCTGAACTATATGATCTAAGTTTTTTTGTTTAACCATTTGGTTAAATATATAGCAGGAAAATCAAATCCTAGAACTTGTTGAATTATTACTGGATATACCTCCACTAGCAGAAGAATGATCATTATATTCTGATTGTGTTGATAATTTTTAAGTTTTATAGTCATAATTATGCCTCTCCTAACAAGACATCCGACAATATCCAATTTAAACATGAGGGCCCTTGAGGAGGATCAAGTCCACTTGCTATACTTTTAATATGAAACGAGTCTTATACCTTTTCCTTCTTTTTCCATTGTTAATTTATTCACAATGGTCCAATACAAACCTAGGCCCATTTAATGGGCATTGGGACTTAAGTATAGGCACCCACTTTTGGAGCGACCACATTGTATTTCGTAATGTTCAAATTCAAAATACGACCTATATAGCGCCTGGCTACCGAGCAAATGCGCTACTTCGTACTAATCGGTCATTTGAAGGACTTGATCAATTTGAACCCTACGTAGATGAACTGTACTTAGAAAAGTTTGGATTTTGGAAAAAAGGGCCTACTCAATTTTCCTTCAGTGTAAAAGCTGGTCAAACCAGATATCTTCGTTTTCCCGCCCCTGATATTATTTCTATGTACGACCAAGTTCCAGGCATTGAAGACCTCAGGCTTGGCCAATTTACAGCCTATAAAGGGGTGATTTTCGCCAATGAATTCATGTATAAAAAGATTGGACTACACTATACAGGAATTTTGTGGGTAGACACTCCTTACCAAAACATTAACGCCATTCAAGAATATATATTTTACCGACCAGATTTTAAACGGCTTGATATAGAAGCAAGAGTAGGCCGACTTGCAAACCGAGTCCATCCACTTGGTTTAAGTAGTTTTGGATATAGCATGCACATTGGCTGGCAAATGAAAGGCTATCGAGCAGGGTTATTGTATGAATATGTCGAAGATGAAGGCATTAGAACAGGTATACTTGTTGAGTTTGCACCGTCTGTAATCACTAATTTCCTAGGTAAATATAGAGTAGATTACACAAGAGCACCTATGGGCGTTGGGCTCCAACCCACACTACTAAAAGGGGTCTATGGATTTAAGAAAAAAGCGCCCGTTGGCTCTGTAAAAGTGGGAGAACTTATTGCAGAAAGAACCATTACCTATTGGCAAAATGGTCAGGGACGAAATTTTTATGAACATATTCTAAGTGAGTCTGGAAATACAACAGTAGATAAAAACACGGTTATTGTATTAGAAGAAAAACCACGTTATTTACGTATCGAGTCGTTGGTTAGTTTACATAATAGCTTTCAAAATGCTGGAGACTTTGAAGCATGGGAAGCCAAACGACAAGGCCCTGCACAGATGGCTCAAACGATTATTTACGCTTATTATAGAAATGATAGCAACATTCAATAAACTGAAATTTCTCTTTCAATAAAACGATAACTCCTCTATAGGAAACAGGAGGTTGAGCTATGAAGAAAATAATTTCAATACCGAAAACTAATCGATTTACTTTTAAAAACACACTCCCTTCAATGATTAAGAAGCTCTCCAGTTCGATCCTTATGATCTACTCAATCTTAGCCTTAAAAATCACAAGCTCTGCTGTCTCTTTTATACACTACTTCAACTCTAACGAGTCAATCCAAATAACTTCCACACCTCAATCAGAAGAATTACTTCCATACAACTGCCCTACATTAGCTCAGAAGATAAAGGTAAAACATGTTAAAACCGTTGAAATGGGCTGGACTAAATACGAGCCTAACTCTCTTCAAAATGGACTATATACAACACATATGACTGCCTGTAGCGGCGTAGTGATTATTGGTTCAAAAGGAGAAATTTTACTGGCTCATTTACCTGGCTCAAATCCCGAGGCTAGCTGCATAACAGAAATGAAAGACACCATAAAAAGTCACACTATTGAGATTAGTGAATTGGTATTTGTACCTGGATCAAGCTGGGTAGAACACAGCGTTCTCTTAGAGCCAACTATAAAAACAATAGAATCACTCTTCGAGTGCAAAGCCAGGTATACCCAGAGAGCGCTGAGTATTTTAGTGTCTTCTCAAGACAGTGTAAAACCGTATGTAGTTACTTCAATGGTCCACGCTAAGCCGCCTAAACGTTCAAAAAAAAATACATATATAGAACCGTGTTACTTTTCCCCTGAACTATCAAACCAAGGTTTTCGTTTACATTAGTTAAACTTCATCTCCACACGTTCTCCAGAAAGAACTAAGTCAGCAGAAAATGGCTTACCGGCTTTGCTTTTAAAGCCCTCCACCTTTTCTAACTTCCCGTCTTTTATTAGCTTTATGGCTTCGTCTTTTTTCATTTTTCTCTTTGCAATTTCTTTCCAAATAGCAAATTTACAGCCAGTAGTTTTCCAATTGTCACACGAAAAAGCTTTTGCTGTTTCTACAATATCGCCCTGGCAAAGTGGGCATGTACCAATCGCTTCTTTTTGGAAGTCAAACACAACAGCGCCTTCATGTATCTTAAGGGCCGCGTTAAAAGGGTTCCCCGACTTACTTTTAAAGCCCTTAATAACTGAGGTTATCCCCTTTTTAAATAGCGTTTCTACTTGTTTTTCTGTAATGGTTTTTCCGGCTAGTTCTTTCCAAATGGCAAATTTGCATTCTTTTTCTTTCCAATTACTACAGCCCCATGCTTTTTTAGATTCAAAAACTTTTCCGTCTTCACACTTAGGGCAGTTACCCAATATTTTTTGATCGGCACTC
>QFBU01000008.1 GCA_003265975.1 Candidatus Marinamargulisbacteria bacterium SCGC AAA071-K20 | reverse complement strand
TCGAAGCAATTCACCCGTTTCGTCTAGTAACTCAGAAATAAATGGCCCTTCGCCAACACGGGTTAAATACGCCTTAGTAACACCAAGTACCTTGTTAATTTTATGAGGTCCAATCCCAGCACCCACACATGCGCCACCAGAAACTGGGTTAGAAGACGTAACAAATGGATAGGTACCATGATCGACGTCTAAAAGAGTCCCTTGAGCACCTTCCATAATTACATTTTTATTTGCATCAATAGCTCTATTAATTAATAAAGAAGTGTCTGTAACAAAAGGTTTAAGTCGCTTTCCTAGCTCAAAGTACTGTTCTACTACTCCATCAATATCAATTTTCTCGTTTGGAAATACTTGCTCCCAATGACGTTTTTCAATACGTTTTTTAAGTTTATCTTTAGAGAATAAATCTTGAACACGTATACCTAATCGAGCCACCTTGTCGGTATAACAAGGACCAATACCTTTTCCGGTAGTCCCAATTTTTTCAGCATGTCGCCTTGCTTCTTGTTGAGAGTCTAACATTCTATGAAATGGTAAAATCACAGTAGCGATACTAGACACTTTCATGCGTTCAGGACTAACAATAATGCCTTGTCCTTTTAATTTTTCAATTTCTTGGAAAAATACTTCAGGGTCTAAAACAACCCCATTTCCAATTACACACACACAATTCTCATTTAAAATTCCAGAAGGAATCAAATGAAGTTTGAATGTAGTTTCACCAACAACAACGGTATGACCCGCATTATTTCCACCTTGATACCGAACCACAAGGTCCATTTTCTCGGCTAAAATATCAGTGATTTTCCCCTTACCTTCGTCGCCCCATTGGGAACCTACAATTACTTGAACAGACATAACTAATCGCCTCAATTCTAAAAAATATTAAACATTAAACAGTTGTGGTAAAACCACAAAAGCCCCCTACTAAAGAAAGAATGGAATGAATCCAATCTAAATAAACATAGCAATAATAACACAAACCATCAAAAATAATACCAAAAATTGAGCACTTGAATTTGGTAAAGTTAAGATCTCAAATGCCCCGCTGCGCCGTGAAGGCTCCGAATGTGAGATCCGATTATTTGTACACGGGTTCAAGTGTTGCCACCTGATAGAAGTCTTCCCGATGAAGGTATGTTATCACCAGAGATAAACTCCCTCTCGTAAAAGAGTTAGAAACACATTATGTGGAATTCACCAACTCAGCCGGGCAGTAATATTATATCACAAGATACCCTAATGGCTCATATTTTCATCAAACAGATTGCTGTAGAATTGCCTGCATCTCAGGGATAGCCTCATAGTCACGAATCAATCCAATTAACGGCGGCTTATACCGCAAAACCTCATGTAGCCTTGTTTTATTTACGCCACCTATGGCTACAAATGGAATGGATAGTTGATCTGACGCCGCCTCTAAGTACTCAAACCCAATCCCATCTCTGTTAGGTTTTGAAGGGGTTTCCCAAATAGGGCCAACACTTACATAGTCAGCGCCATCCGCCTCTGCTTTTAACCCTTGCTCTAAAGTGTGTGTCGTTCGACCAATGATCTTATGGGGTCCTAGTAACTTCCGTTGTTCTGAAACAGAAATATCATCCTGTCCGGTATGCAGGCCATCAGCAGCTACCAATTGAGCTATATCTAAAAAGTCGTTAACTATAAAAGGAATATCTGCTGCTTTAGCTAAAGCGGTAATCTCATAGGCTTTATTTAATAACGTTTCTTTGTCAGCGTCTTTTTGTCTTAATTGAACAAGCGATACGCCCCACTCTAGCCCTTTTTTTAAGACCTCAACCTCATCTGAGATTAAATAAATTCCTGAGGGTATCATTTTTTTCATAAGGGGTAATAAAATATCTCTTTCTAGATCGTAGGCATCATAACGAGCCTCATTGTAAAGACTAATTCCTGTATATTCTTCCAACACACGAAGCCCCTCTTCAACACGTTTAAAATTAGCGGTTAACAAGTCGACTAGGTTTACACGTTTTTGAGGAACCTCTTTAGCGCGCATGTCTTTTGTAGTATCGCGTGAAAAGAGATGTTCAGCTTTATTGTTTTCAGTCATATTTAACCGCTTTCTCATCGCTGATAAGTGCTTAGTTTGACCTTCATCCTGAGAAATAAAACGAACATAGTCTTCTATAACACGAAGACCTTCAGAGACTCTGTTGATATTAGCATCAATAATTTGTGGAACATTTACAGTCATTTTCATAGCAAGCAATTATATCAGATAAACATATTTAACGAATAGAAGACTTAATTACCGCAGCCACTCGTTCTGTCGCCACATCTGAAGTTTTCTCAAACGTCGCTCTCGTGCTTTCATGTAATGCCGTTAGCACAACGTCCACACTAAGCTCATCTTGTGGGCATACCTTACCAGGGTAATGATTTACAAACTCCTTAGCGTTAAGAAGCTGGTGATCGTCCATAGCATAAGGATAAGGAACTAGAACGGCTGGTTTATGAAAAAAGATCAACTCGGATATACTAGTGGCGCCAGCTCGAGACACAACTAAATCAGCTTGCTCATATAGCATATCCATCGCTTCTGTATAATCTATAATAAAAAAACTAGCCTTACCTGCCTGTGTTTTTTTTAAAAAATGAGTGCCAAAACCTTTATCCTTAAAATAGCTTCGACCGCTCACCAAAACTATATTCACAGACGCCTCTAAAAACTCACTAAAATGCGTCATTATAAAGTTATTGATGGCCTGGGCTCCCTGACTCCCTCCAAAAACTAGAATAGTTTTCAAGCTGGTATCCATATCCTTAAAGGCTCGTTTCAAGTCATCATCACCCAAATAGTTTTTTCTTACAGGATTCCCCGTACAAACAATCTCACCACCACGCAGGTATGCTCGTGTTTCTTCAAAAGAAACGCAAACCTTTGTTGCAAAACGAGAAAAAGCGCGGATAACACGTCCAGGTAATACGTTCTGTTCACACAACACAATAGGAATCCGGTAAATAATAGCCCCGACTACCACCACAGCGGTAGTTCCGCCCCCTGTAATAACTACACATTTTGGACGATTAAATAAAAAAGAAAGCATGACAGAAAAAAAAGCCCAGACAAGCGCTACTAAATTGTCCAAGGGACATAACATCTTTTTAATTTTAACGTCATACCGAGACAGTATCTTAAAATCTTCTCGATCACGTGTCGTAAAAAATACTACATTTTCGTTTTCTAAAGACTGAGCAATGGCAACAGCTGGATAAACATGCCCCCCAGTAGCGCCAGTTGCAAATACTATTGGCTTCATCAATTACTCTCTTTTTCTCTGAACAATAAATTCATGTTCCTTGAGATGCGTTTCACGTGAAACATTTAAAATCACGCCGATATAAAACAAGGATGTCACAAGAGAGGTGCCTCCAAAACTAATAAAGGTTAAAGGTATTCCAGTAACGGGCATCAGACCAATCACAACGCTAATATTAATGATGGCTTGAAAAACGATAAACAACAAAAGGCCCATAGCTAAGTAATACCCATATAAATGCAAACTCTCTTTAGCCACTTTAAATCCTTGATATAAAAACATCCCAAACAAAAAAACAACACCTACCCCCAAAAACAAGCCGCCTTCCTCACATATAATAGAAAATATAAAATCAGAATACTGTAGCGGCAAATAAAAATATTTTAATTTACTTTCACCGATTCCTAACCCTGTTAACCCTCCTGAGCCCACGGCTGTAAGTGACTGAATAATATGATAATTTTTTCCAAGTGGGTCTGACCAAGGATTCAAAAAGGATGTTATTCGAGACATCTGATAAGGATGTATAAATAAATTGATGGCAACAAAACTTAAGCCTATGCTTGCCAGTCCAATTAAAAACCGTGGAGGAACAGCGCTTAAAAAGAATAATGAAAAACTAACTAATAAAATCAACCCAATATTACCCAAATCAGGCTGCATGGCTAAAATAGCCATAGGGATACCTAGTAGGACTAAAATTGGGGAAAATCCTTTAAAAAATTGCTTTACCTTATCTTTCTTATTTTCAAGTGCGGTAGCCAATACCACCACAATAGCAAACTTGATACACTCTACAGGCTGAAAACGAAACGGGCCTAAACTTAACCATCGTTGCGCGCCACCAAGCTTTACTCCAAATCCTGGAACCAAGGTTAAAACCAGCAATACACAAGCGACACAATATAATAAAATAACTCTGTCTTTATACACTCTATTTGGAAGAAAGAACCCAAGTAAAAAAGCAAAAAAACCTATACATAAAAACAATATATGTTTTTTTATAAAAAAATAACTATCCTGAAAGTTGGCATACCCTACTACCGAACTCGTTGAGAGCAACATCACAAATCCAATAACTAATAAAAATAAAATAGGAACCAAAAGTACCCAATTTGCTCTCAGTCCAATAGGTAAATTCAAAGACATACCCTCCGTTTAAATTCGTCGCCTCGGTGCTCAAAACTTTTATATAAATCATAACTAGAACTAGAAGGTGAAAACAAGACCACATCGCCTGCGGTAACCCCTACTTTAATAGCCGCCATAACAGCATCTAGGTCTTTAAAAAATAACACTTTTTTCGAATCAGTCACAAATGATTTGTATCTCTGCGCTAAATCTCCATAGACATATACCTTACTAGATCTTGTTTCAACTGCGCTCAAAAACAACTTTACCTGGGAGTCTGAAACGTCCCTTTTATCTTGGCCACATAAAATAACATGAAGCGCTTGGTTAAAAGACCTTATAGCATTTATAGTGGCGTCTAAATTTGTAGCTTTAGAGTCGTTTATATACATAACGCCATCATACTCCCCTACCCATTCTAAACGATGAGCAAGTCCCTGAAATGAGTTTAATTGGTCCCGGCATTTTTGTTCAGAGTATCCACAAGAAGCGCCTACCGTTACAACAGCAGAGGCATTCATAATATTATGTCGTCCAGGAAGTCGGGTCAAAACCCCTTCAAGATCTTTTGAAAATGAAAAAGAAAGTTTCTTTGCCCCAACGCCATCAATACAAGTCAACACCAATGGGTCATCTTGATTATAAACAATACGTTGATCGGGTCCCATATTTTGAAATAATCGTGCTTTAGCCTCCATATAGTCGCTCAAAGTATGATGCCTCGATAAATGATCAGGGCTAATATTCAAAATAACGGCAATATCTGGACAGAACTCGAAGCAGCTTTCAAGTTGAAAGCTACTTAATTCTAAAGCCAGAGTGTCCACTTGTTTGTCTATAAACTCAACAAATGGCACACCAATGTTTCCTGCATAGTTGCACCCCAAAACATGAGCAATCATAGCCGTAACCGTAGACTTTCCATTAGTTCCGGTTACCGCAATTATTTTTGGTAAGGTGCCTCTGTCTCTCATTTCAAGATAGGTAAATTCAATTTCAGAAATTATAGGAACAGTCACTTTAGGATAGTCGCTTGGAGGAATGCCAGGGCTGGCAATAATTAAATCAGCCTCTTCAATTGAAGAGGCTGAATAATTTAAATAGTCTAATTTTGAGAGAACCGCTCGAGCAGTAACCCCCTCCCCTAATACGGCAACTCGCTTCAAATTACGCCTTAATGGTCGTCAGAAACAGCCGCCGACTTTATAATTACATCTTCAGCTGGTACGTCAGAATAATAACCGGTTCGTGTGGTTTCTACCCCTTTAATCGCATCTACAACATCCATCCCCTGAATTACTTTTCCAAATACAGCATAGCCATATTCTGAAGCAGAATCAGATTTATGATCTAGAAACGTATTGTCTGCCAAATTAACAAAAAACTGAGCAGTAGCACTATCAACAACATTGGTTCTAGCCATTGCAACTGTTCCACGTTTATTGCTTAAGTTATTGTTAGCTTCGTTTTTAATAGGATCGTTGGTTTCTTTCTCTTCCATTCCTGGTAAGAACCCACCACCTTGAATCATAAATCCATTAATTACACGATGAAAAACGGTACCGTTATAGAATCCATCACTAGCATAATCCATGAAATTCTTCACAGAAATTGGTGCCTCTTCCTTAAACAATTCAATATATATATCACCCATTGTTGTCTCTATCTTTACAACTGGATTTACTTTTTTTGCCATTTCTTTCTTCACATCCTTTTCTTTACAGGCTACAGAAAAGCCTAAAATTAATACTAATCCAATCAACAAAAGTCGTTTCATAAAAAAGCGTCCCTCTCTTCTCTTATTTTCAAAAAAGTGTAGCACATACTACAGGACATAAACACCCGTAAAAATCAGACTTACCGCACAAAATAAGGCGACAATTTGCCGCTCAGAAAAACCAAGTAACTCAAAATGATGATGCAATGGAGACATTAAAAAAACCCTTTTTCCAGTGCATTTAAAACTAATCACTTGAATAATTACTGAAAGCGTTTCAACTACAAACACTCCCCCAAAAGCAAGTAAGGGCCAGGGATTATTTAAAATCACTGTAAAAGCGCCAAATAAGGCCCCTAACGCCAAGGATCCGGTGTCTCCCATAAATAATTTGGCGGGGAAAAAATTAAATATCAAAAACGAAATTAAGGCCAAGCCAACCACCACGCAAAGAAAAAACAACTGTAAATTTACATCATAAAAAAGAAAGGCAAAGCCTCCAAGCGTAATAACTGACAAGCAACTTAACAAACCGTCTACGCCATCTGTTAAATTCGTAGCGTTAGAAGACCCTACAATTAAAAACATAAATACAAAAAATAAAGATAATGACAAAGGGCTAATTATGATATGAAAAGCCACGAGAAAAAAAGAAGCCCCCATCAGTTGAAAAGTAAACTTCTGGCGCACAGAAAAACCTTTATTGTCTTTTTTCATCATCGACAATACATCGTCCAACAAACCAATAACAAAAAACAAAGTGAACACAGAATAGACCCACAACACAGCCATAGAATACAATTGAAAAACAACCACTCCAAAACTGATCGTCAAAAACAAGCCTACCCCACCAAAACTTGGCGTAGACGATTTACTCTTATGACTGTCAGGCGTGAGTGAGTAAATACTCTGAAAAATTGACTCTCTCCTCAAATACTTAAGTATTATAAGTTGGAAACCACAACCAATAACAAATAAAAGGACCGCCTTAATAGTGAAGCTTAACATACTCAAAAGTATCCTCCATTTTCATAGATCGAGATCCCTTAAAAAGAATCACGTCGTCTGGTTTTAACAAGCGCATTAATTGGGCATGTAAGGCGTCTTTATTATCAAAGTGTAAGCTCAGAAATTGATCTGAGTCTACATGTACAGCTTGAGACCCTAGTGTAAAAAGGATTGAAAGGCCCGCATCTATACATGGCTCCACTAACCCTAGGTGTTCTTTTTTGGAGGTAGATCCTAACTCTTTCATATCCCCCAACACCATAATTTTTCTAGCCTTGAAGGTCGCTAAATATTCTAAAGCAAAACGCACACCATCCGGGTTCGCATTATACGTATCATCAATCAAGGTAAGGTCTTTAAGGGCTTCTTTTTTCAGACGATGCATCGAGCTTGAAAATCCACTTAATCCCTCTGTAATCTCTTGTTCGCTTAATCCAAAGTGCCTAGCTACCAGACTACAGATGTTTATACATTCATCCAGTTTACGTTCACTTTTAAAAGGAAAAACTTTAAATCCCGTTGCCGAGGCCTTTTGTTGAAGCACGTCATAACAAGGGGTATTGTAATTTAAAAAGGCGGCCCTAGGACTCGTTTCCCAAGTAAGCGCGGGCTGAAATAATTTGGCCTTACTCTTTGCAATTTGATTTTGACTTTTAAAAAGAGCCACATGGCTCAAGCCAATATTAGTAATGATTGCATGCGTCGGGCGGACCATTCTCGCCAACACCGGCATGTCCTCCGGGTGACGAATAGCACACTCGACAATCAGAATTTCGGTATCTTCATCTGCACTTAAAACAGTAAGAGGAACCCCTATTTCATTGTTCTGGTTTTCTTTAGTTTTTACGACTCTATATTTCACAGACAATACATCCGACAACATGTCCTTCACAGTAGTTTTCCCTGCAGAACCAGTTATGGCGATTACATGACATTTTAATTTTTTACGATATTTTCTCGCATAGTCTGCTAAGTTAACGTCTAAGAGGCGCCCGCCCTTTTGAATGGCCGTTTCAATGTAGTCATGGCCATTAAAGTTTGGACCCTTAACCGGTATAAAGTAGTCTCCCGGCTCTATAGTTCTTGAATCAATGGATATTTTCACAAAGAACCTTTAAAGCCTTTCTTACAACGTCTTTATCACTAAACTCTATTACACCTGTCTTTAATATTTGTTGCGTTTCATGCCCCTTACCCGCTATTACAAAAACATCCCCTTTTCCAGCTTTAGAACAAACATGCTCAATGGCTTTCTTTCTATCATTTTCAATAAAGATATCCTTACCAGGGTCCATTCCTTCTAAAATATCACGAATAATATCGTCTTCAGACTCTGATCTAGGGTTGTCTTGAGTTAGAACCACATAGTCTGATAAGTGCTGAGCAATGGCTCCCATTTTAGGTCGCTTCTCTTTGTCTCTGTCTCCACCACAACCAAATACACAATACAATTTTCCTTCGGTCTCAAGCGCTAAAACTTTCGCCGTATTTAATACATTTTCAAGCCCATCTGGTGTATGGGCATAGTCTACGATCACTTCAAAATTCTGTCCTTCATTAACAGACTCAAATCGGCCAGGAGGTGGCTGAAGCTCACCAATCATGCCATTAATTTTATTTTCAGGAACATGTAGTTCTCTCAAAACAGATATAACGGCCTGCAAATTAGACGTATTAAAATTACCTTTAAATTGATGCCCTTGAGGGACCGCTATCTGTTGATAGTCTCGAGGATGTATAGCCTTACCTCCTGCTGAATTTAAAAAAGAGAGCTTTGTTTGTTTATAGGCTTCAAATGACTTGTGGTAATCAAGATGGTCTTGGGTAATATTACTTAAAATTTTAATTGAAAAATCAATGCCGGCAATACGTTCCTGAGAAATGCCATGAGATGACACCTCCATAATAAAGTGTGTTCCCCCATTTTTTAAGTGACCCGCCATCATGCGATGCGTATCAAGAGACTCTGGCGTAGTAAGGTTAGAGTTTAACGTCCCCAATACAAACGGTTTATACCCAAGAAGAGTAAGGGCCTGGCCTAAGGCATGGCAGATAGTCGTTTTTCCATTTGTACCAGTTACTCCAATAACGCAAAGTTGTTCAGAGGGTTGCCCAAAAAAGTCATGAGCAAAGCACCCCATCTCTTTACGAGACATGCCTAAGGTTTCTTTCGCCCCATTTGCCTTAGCTTCTTCTATATAGGCCTCTCCCTTTGGAAGACAAATGTAGATATCTCCTGGTTTTATTTGTCTTGAGTCGTAATGGTATCTTTGTTTCATTATCAGTCTATTTTAATACGACTGCCTCCAATACACAATTTTGCATTACATTTAGTGACTATGGTATCATTTTCATTTAGGAATTCCACATTATATAAAATTTGAAATAGGATGATTACTTGAGCGAAAAAATTGACCCATTAGTTATAGAATATTGTGAGACTAAGAACCCAGCTCTACGGGAAGACATTATCACAAATTATAAGTCGCTGATTCATTACATCGCGAGAAAGTTTGCATTTAACCGTTCAGATACTGACGACTTAATTCAAGTAGGGACCATTGCCGTCTTAAAAGCACTTGACCGTTTCCTACCAGACAAGAAAATAGACTTCGCAACATTTGCAACGCCCACTATAATCGGAGAAATAAAACATTACTTTAGAGACAAAAGCCGATTGGTAAAAGTTCCTAGAAAGTTACAAGAGCTCTACTCAAAAATAAAAACAGAAATTCGATTAAGGCAAAAAGACGGGAAATCGCCTACCGTAGCTGAACTAGCTAGAATATTTGAAACAAGCGAAGAGAAAATTTTAGAAGCGATGGAAGCCGGACAAAATATTAAAATCTTGTCCCTAGACGCCCCCTCCTATACCTCAGATTTTTTAAAGTCATCAAAAAATGAACCGTCAATCATTGACTCCATAGGCTCTGAAACGAAAGAAGACTTTATGCTCTCTAAAGAAACTTTAAAGCAAGCCTTGCTAAAATTATCGAGTAGAGAGCGGCGGATTATTTACCTCCGATTCTATGGAGGGTTATCACAGTCAGAAATTGCAAAACGAATGAATCTTTCTCAAATGCATATCTCAAGAATCCTAACCACCGCTATAAAGCACCTTAAAAAGTGGCTAGCGCAATGACCGTCATAATTAATCAAGAAACCATAAAAGAACATATAATTCATCGTTATGAAAATTTATTACTCGACGATGTAAGTATAGATACTGACAGCGACAACATTAAAGGATCGTTTAGCCTTAAAATTGAAAAAGACGACCCTCTTGGTAGACAAATTTTTTCTAAAAACATTAATCCCGACACTAAGATACTCACGCCCCAGCTATGTATGGAATCTTTAGCTCTAGCGTCTATTGTATGCAGTGGAAAACTTAAAGAGGGCCAAATGGCCATTTTTGCTGGAATTTCTAATTTTAAAAAGCTAAAACACCTCCCTTTTTCAGAAAATATCATAGGCGAAGTAGAAAAACAGGGAAGCAAGGGCGCCTTTTTAAAGTACAGAGGTACGCTTAAAGATAATTCAGGAAATATCCTCGCGTTTGGGGACATGATGGCCTACTTTACAAGTACATCGATGTCTAATGACAATGAAGAACCAAAAAAAATTGAAGCCTTTCCTATTCCTACAGAAAAAACACCTATCAACAAAACTGACTATCCAAAACCATCACAAATGGTTGTTCTAGACCACGTACTAAACTGTGAAGAGACTCAAATACTAGGAGATTATACGTACCCTACTACCCACCCATTTACAAAGGGTCACTTCCCAGAAAACCCAATAATGATGGGTATTATGCAATGGATTTCGGTAGAAGACCTGGCTCTACAATATGCAAAAACAAACAAGATAACTGGAGAAAAAACACTAAAAGGAAATGCTGTTTTATTCAAACATAACTATACGCTAGTCGCAGAAGTTAAACAGTTTGAATGCTCTATATCTATAGGAGTAGACTCCATATTAGACCAATGCGACGTCATCCAAACAAGAAAAATTGTCTTTAGAAATATGGTTCGACCAGGAGAAACCATATTAATCTTACTAAAAGACATTACTATTACTTAACGTGAGAATTTTAGGGATAGACCCCGGGTACGCCATTCTTGGATTTGGTATTCTAGAAAAAACAGGGTCAAAATTAAAATGTATTGACTATGGTGTTATTCGCACCCTTCCAAAACAAGATCATTCAAAACGTCTCCATATTATTCATAAAGAACTCTGTAAGCTGTACGCGCTTCATGATATTTCTGATGTAGCCGTAGAAAAGATATTTTTTTCAAACAACACAAAAACAGCAATGAACGTTGCTCAGTCCCGTGGAATAGCGCTTCTTTCAGCAGAACAACACAACTGTAAAGTGTTTGGCTACACACCCCCACAAATCAAAATGGGTGTAAGCGGCTACGGAAAGGCCGACAAAAAACAAGTACAAGCCATGGTAAAAATGCTCTTAGGCTTAAACGAGATCCCCAAACCAGACGATGCGGCAGACGCACTAGCAACCGCTATTTGTCATGCCAATAGCTCTAAAATAGTCACTGCTGTAGCAAGGTGATATACTCACATGCATGATTTTCAAGATAGAAGGGTCCTTAGAAGAAGCTATAGACGACTTTATTGTCATTAAAACTGGAGGGCTAGGATATCAAGTATTTGTCCCTATAACAGTACTAAACACACTTCCTGAAAAGTCAGAGCCCGTTAGCTTATACACTTACCATCATATAAGAGAAGACAGTCAAAAGTTATTTGGGTTTCCATCATTAGACGAACGTTCATTTTTTCTTTCACTAATTTCTGTATCTGGTGTTGGCCCAAAAGTGGGAATGAAAGTACTCTCTCATTTAGATATTGCATCGCTAGTAACAGCCATTCAAACAGGTGACAGCCATACCCTAGTAAGTGTTCCAGGTGTTGGAAAAAAAGTAGCTGAAAAAATTATCATTGAATTAAATGACAAGCTACCATCCACGCTTTCTGTACATGTTTCCTCTAAAAGATCATTCCAACATAATTTAGATGACGATCTATTTTTAGCGCTTAAAACATTGGGCTATAAACGCGATGAAATCAACAAATGCTTGTCAAAAGCAGGTCCAAAAGTAACGCCGGAAAAATCATTAGAAGAAAATTTAAAAGTCCTACTTAAACACCTCTAAACCACTTTATTCTCACACTCATAAATACCAGAAAATTTCGATAAAATCATAAGTTCTTCTTATGCGTAACGGCTCCATCGATTTCATTTTTTCGATACATTTATTATTGATCAAAAAAGATCAAAATGATATCCTTATTTTTCTTGATAAGCTTAACAAGAGACTTATCCACAATAAATAGACAAACTTGTGGATAACACTGTGGAAAAGACACTAAATAACACTCAAACAAGTAAATCGCACTATTGAAAACTACAAAAAACAAGCGTAGTTTTTAACAATCAAGTATAAAATAATATTTATACACAGCCGAGATAAAAAAATGTGGATAACTTGTGGATAAAATTGGGAAAAATGGAAAAGACCTGGGAAAATATCGCTAATTCACTTAAAGAAAGCCTCTCTGCCCCAGGGTATCAAACCTTCATATCTTCAACTAATCCTATCTCATTTAAAGACAATGTCTTAACCCTCGAAGTGCCCAATCCTTTTTCAAAAGAATGGGTGAAAGATAAATGCGAAGAACTAATCAAAAATAATCTTAAAGATAACGATAACGATAACCCAATTATCATTAACTATATAGTTGAGGATAAGCTCTCTCAAAAAAACAATTCCGAACAGCTCTCATTTTTTAAGGCACAAGAAAAAAATAAGAATGAGAATGGAAATCAAGACCAGTCAATTAGAGCAAAATATACATTTGATAATTTTATAGTGGGAGACAATAACCGATTTGCATACGCGTCGTGTGAGGCCGTCGCTAACACCCCTGTAAAAGGGTACAACCCATTATTTATATATGGAACGGCCGGCCTTGGGAAAACACATTTACTACATGCTATGTGTCGCCGAATTAGCGAAAAGACACCAGGTCTAAAACAAAAGATAGTATCTTGTGAGCAATTCACGAATGACTTAATCAATTCCATTAAAACAAGATCGGTAGAGCAGTTCAGAGCACAATACAGAACCGTAGACATCCTAATAGTAGACGATATCCAGTTTTTGGCCGGTAAAGAGCAAACTCAGGAAGAGTTTTTCCATACCTTTAATGACCTCTACAACTACGATAAACAAATTATATTATCCTCAGACCGCACACCAAAAGAAATTCCGACACTAGAGGACCGTCTAAGAACTCGATTTGAATGGGGCCTGATCGCGGACATTCAACCACCAGAACTAGAAACCAGAATAGCTATCTTGAGCAAAAAGATGGAGATGAATAAATTAAATCTTCCAGATGAAGTCTTGCATTTCATAGCCACTCAAATATCCAATAACGTAAGAGAAATGGAGGGGGCTCTAACAAGAATAGTCGCGTATGCGTCTCTTTTAAATACAGAAGTGACGCTTTCAATGGCTAGTAACGTCATAAAAGACATGGTTGGTGTAAAAAAAGAAAAGCCATTGTCATGCCAGCTTATTAAGCAAAAAACTTGTGACTATTTTAGTATCACCTTAGAAGAAATGGACTCAAAGACAAGAACTAAAAACATTGCATACCCTAGACAAATAGCAATGTATTTATCAAGAGAGCTCACCCCCTCCTCATTGCCAAAAATAGGCGATGTTTTTGGTGGTAGAGACCATTCAACAGTAATGCACGCTTGTGAAAAGATTAAGGGCTTAATAGCTAATGATAGTGAAACTAAAAATATAGTAAATATACTTATCTCCGGTATCAGAAATGACACCGCGCTTTAAGAGAAATACAAATATAAATAAAGGAAGAAGGTAAAAAAGAGCTTGTGGAAAACCCTGTTGAAAAACTAAGGATATCTTGTGGATAAATTGTTAATAAATAAAACATTCCACATTTGTCCAAAAATTACCCACAATTTAAAATAAGAAAAAATAGTGTAATAATAGTTAAAAATGGACTTATCCACATATCCATAACTACTACTATTACTAGTTATATATTTATATATAATAATAATATATTCATATAGAGTACAAAGGAGTATAAAAATGAAGTTTTCAGTACAAAATGACGCATTACAAAAAGGTATATCAATTGTAGAAAAAGCAGTTTCAGGACGCACTAGTTTGCCGATCCTTGAAAATATTTTCTTAGAATTAAGAGAGGGCCAGTTAAAGTTAAGAGGCAATGATTTAGAAATTGGAATTGAAAATAGTTTTCCAATTGAGAGCGATTCGGTAGAAGGTAGTGTTTTAGTTAAAGCAAAAACATTTAGCAATATTATTTCAAAATTACCACAAGGGAAATTAGATCTTTCTGTAGATGAAAACAACAAAGTTGTCATCAAGGGAACGAATGTAGATTTTGATATTCACGGAACAGCAACGAAAGAATATCCTGTTTTTCCAACCATCGACAGTGGTTCTAAGTTTCAGTTAAAAGTAGGGGAGTTATGCGATTTAATTAAGCATACAATTTTCTCAGTTTCGTTTGACGAAACAAAGCAGTTTTTAAATGGAATATTAATTGAAAATAAAGACGGTCATATTAACTTTGTGGCCACGGATGGATATCGACTCGCCCTAAAGAAACAACCTTTTTCATTAAGCGAGCCTTTTTCTGTGATAGCCCCTTTTAAGGCCATCAATGAATTAAATAAAATTATTCAATCTCTAGACCCTGAAAGAGAAGTTGAAGTAACTGTTTCAAAAACTCAAATTGCATTTAAGATGAAAGACTTCTTACTCGTCTCACGAGTGATACAGGGCCAATTTCCAGATTATGGTCAGGTTATACCAAGTGAAACCAATATTGTCTTCTCTGTGCCAAGGAAGCCCCTTTTAGACGCTTGTGAAAGAGCATCTATCATCGCTTCTGCATCAAATAATGTTGTAAGGTTACGATTCGAAAATGAAGCGCTAACTTTAGAAGCTAACGCTAAAGAGCTCGGTGATTTTAAAGAGTCTTGTGATATCTCAAGAATAATGGGTGAAGGGACTTTAGAGATAGCTTTCAATGTAAGATTGTTACTTGATGTGATTAAAACTCTAACTACTGACGATATTAAAATGTCGTTCAACAATGAGTTAAGTCCAGGAAAGGTACAGTCTATATCTGATGAATCATTCACCTACATCATAATGCCTATCCGAACGAATACTTATCAACAAGCCGAGAAAAAAGAAGAGGTACAAAGTACAGCATCTGTGAATGGTTAAAAAGCTTTGGACAAAAGGGTTTCGTAATTTAGAAGAAAAAGTATTTGAATTTTCTAAAGACGAAGCCTGTTTTGTTTTGGGGGATAATAATCAAGGGAAAACTAATTTTTTAGAATCCTTGTATGTCCTTGGAAATGGTGCATCACCTTGCGATAAAAATTTAGATAATGTTGTGAATTTTAAAGAAAATGAAACCATTATAGGTGGCGATTTATTTACAAAAAATGAGTCAGATAAAAAAAGAATTTATCTGAAAATTTCTAAATCGGGTGATCGTTACGCCGTCATCAATAACAAACAATTAAACTCTTTGAGTGACCTTAAAGCAAGTTTAAATATAGACTTTCTTTCGGCAGATGTTCTTCATATATTTCAAGAAAATGCAGGGTTTAGACGAAAAGTTTTAGACCGTTTCTGTAGTCGTCGTTTTAAAGATTACAGAGAGACCTTAAAGCGATATGAACGGGTGCTTTCACAAAAAAATACTATCCTAAAATCTAGAGGCAAAGAAGACGAGCTTAAAGTATTTAATTCCCAACTTATCCCTTTAAGTGGACAGTTGTACCGACACCGAATAACCGCACTAAAAGAAATTGAAATGCTCTTAAAAGACTTTGTACCAACGCTTGTATTAGACAGTCCAAAAAATACCGAATGTATTTATCAATTGTCTAGACAAAACGCATTGCTAACAGATTTGGGCTACGAAGAATGGCTTGAAGATCAATTTCATCAAACAAAAAAAAAAGAGAGAGAATTAGGCTTTTCAATAGTTGGAATTCATCGCGACGACTTTGACATTAGCATAGATTCAAAACGCTTATATTCGTTTTACTCAAGAGGAATTAATAGAGCTGTATCCATTTTGTTAGTAGTTGCTCAATTGCTTTGTATTGAAAAACAAACAGGCGCTTTTCCAGTATTATTATTAGACGACACCTTTGCCGAGATAGACCAAAAAATAAAAAAACGCTTAGCCACTTTTCTAGAAAAAAAGGCGCAATTGTTTTATTGTTCTGTTCTAGAAACTGACAAATCATTATTTGAAAAAGTTCAGATATTAACTATAAACGAAGGACGGTTTAATCTGTGTTCGACTTAGCTACAATTTTTACAAGAGAAAGAAGTAAGTCTCTCAGATCCGTATCTGTGAGTGTAAAGATTGGTAAAAGACTAAGTCTGGCTTGGACTGAAATATTTAAAGGGAGAATGGCCGAAGATTTAAGTTTTGGTTATTACAAAAAATTTGCCCTAGGAATTTATTCAACAAATTATTGCTGGATAAACGAAATTCAAGCACACAAAGACATTATTATTAAACGGATTGAAGAGGTTCTCGATAAGAAGGGAATTGTTAAGTATTTAAAAGTACATCACATGCCAGAAGGGGCCCCTAAAAAAGAGATAAGAAAGCCAAACGAAGCCTTCTTAAGGCTGTCATTTAAAGAGAAAATAAAGAAGACAAATGAATTAAAAAGATTGAGGGGCGACCGGTTATGTGATACATGTAAGGTCGTATATACAAAAAAGGGTCGGTGCGTTTTTTGCGAAACTGGCCATCTCTGATACTAGTACTAGGAGGAAAAGCATGGGTAGCTTAATTAAAAAGCGACGTAAAAAAATGCGAAAGCATAAGTATAAAAAATATGGTAAACGAATGAAAGCTAAGAAATAATTTTCTTTCATGCCTCGAATAAGAAAACCGGTATTTGCAGGGACTTTTTACCCCCAAGAACCTGATCAACTTGAGTCATTATTAACAAGCCTTTTTCAATCATTATCAAAACAAGAGCCACTACCATCCACTAAAGGACTAATTTCTCCCCATGCGGGGTATGTTTTTTCTGGGAAAACAGCGGCCTATTCATTTGATAGTGTTAAGGGGCTTAGACCACAAACAATCATAATAATAGGCCCTAGCCATAGAGTCCCTTTTCGAGGGATTTCTGTTTTTGAGGGTGATTATTACGAAACGCCTCTTGGAAAAGTGGCTATCAATACAGACTTAGTTAAAAAATTACATGCAAACAATCCGTTAATTTGTTTTTTAGATCAAGCTCATTCTCAAGAACATAGCATAGAAGTTGAAATTCCTTTTCTCCAACATATATATTCACATCCCTTCAAAGTAGTGGGAGTTGTTATGGGTAATCAAGATCAAGAAAGCGTTGATATACTAACCAGAGCACTTCTTTCAGAATGCGATAAAGAAAAATCGCTCATTATTGCCTCTTCAGACTTATCTCACTTTTATAAAGCAGAAACAGCCGAACAGATGGACCGGAAGGCTTTAGACCTTATACATACTGGAGAGATGGATCAGTTTTATAAAGACAATACAACAGGAGCCATTCAATGCTGCGGGTATGGCCCGATTATGGTAACAAACAACGTTGTGAAAGATTGGGGGGCAAATAAGTGTATAGAAAGACACTATTGCCACTCGGGAGGCGTATCAGGAGACTTTTCGTCAGTTGTGGGATATGGATCGGTTGTTTATTATTAAGCGATGATTACTCAACTACAGAAACGATCTCTAATAAAATTAGTAAAAGACACTATAAGTGACTACCTAGACGGTAAGGCTCAGCAAAAAAACACAAGCGACATAGACTTAATGAGTATGAGAGGTGCTTTTGTAACACTCTATAAAAAGGGACAGCTAAGAGGGTGTATTGGGCATATCATAGCTCACAAACCTCTGTATTATGGAATACAAGAACTAGCTATTAAGTCGGCATTTGAAGACACTCGATTTACACCCGTTCAAAAAGGGGAGAAAGACGACTTGTTAGTAGAAATATCAATCATTAGCCCTGTTGAAAAAATCAAAGCGCCAGAAGATATTAAGTTAGGCACCCATGGTCTTATTTTAAAAAACGGATCCAGAGCAGGTGTCTTTTTACCACAAATACCCATAGAACAAGGCTGGGACTTACCGACATTTATCTCAGAGCTATGTAAAAAAGCAGGGTGTTCAACTAGCGTACTGGATGATCCTAAAACAGAATTTTTAACCTTTACCGCTGAAGTGTTTTCATAAAATGGCAAAACCAAAAAAACAACGCATCGACCAACTCCTTTTAGACAAGGGATATGCCGACGATCTAAAAACAGCGCAAGCCATTATTTTAACTGGAAAAGTAACTATTAATGGACAAAAAATTGATAAAATAGGCAGCTTAATAAGGCCCGATCTACCTATAAGTATTAAAAAAAGTAAAACAGACTATGTCTCAAGAGGGGGCGATAAGTTAAAGGGAGCTATTGAACGCCTTAATCTTAACTTTGGAGAAAAAGTATGTTTAGACGTTGGTATATCAACCGGCGGATTTACCGATTGTGCTTTAAAGTACAATGCACGGGCCGTAATTGGCGTTGATGTTGGTTACGGACAAGTTGCCATGTCTCTTCAACAAGACAAGAGAGTTTGTATTATCGAAAGAACAAATGCTAAAACCCTCACAATTGACCTTATGAAAACAGCTTTATTAAAGCAAAAAATGGATCCAGAACTCGCCCCTAAAATTTCTATGGTTATTATGGATGTATCGTTTATTAGCGTCATAAAATTACTTCCAACGGTCAGGACATGTGTCGTTGAAGGAACACATTATATTATTTTAATTAAGCCACAGTTTGAAGCTAAAAAGGACGAAATAGGGGAGGGCGGAATTATAAGAGATGTGGACGTAAGAGAAAAAATACTAGACCGCGTTCAAGTTAATTTAGAAAAAGAAGGTTTTACTCTAAAAAGTAAATGTGAGTCTCCTATTAAAGGGGCACAAGGAAATACCGAGTATTTTTTTTATTTAACAAGCTAAAGACTTAGACGCTGTCCCTCTGTAGCGTTATGAACAACAAAAGAGGCATTATGTTTTTTGATCCAATCTGTAGCTTTTTTAATATTTCTATCTAGAATGAAATCCGATTTTCTAGGATCATGGTGAAAAAGATAGAGCTGTTTTACGTTCGCCCGATGAGCTAGTTCCAAAGCATCTTCTAAAAAACTATGCCCCCAACCTCTTCTTTCAGGGTGATCCTTGGTATTAAAGTGAGCGTCTAATACAAGAACATCGCTGTCTTTACAAAAATTAACGTGTTTTACATTATCATTATCAGAAAAAGGTCTAAGTTCGTGGTCACTACAATACACAACTTTTTTATCGCCTACTCGAAAGCTATAAGAAAAAGAGGTTCCTGGATGATGGTTTTCTAAAGAGTTGCAATTATAGTCTTGCAAAAATCCCGTGAATTCTGACTCAGACAATAGCTTAGGTGGAGAAGAAAGTTGATTAAATGACATTGGAAATTTTACACCATCAAAAAGATCATCAAGTATTGAGCTAATATTGTGAAGGTGAGCGCTACAGATACTAATATTAAAGTTGTAGCGATAAAGGGGGTAAAAATAAGGCAATCCTTGAATGTGATCCCAGTGATAGTGACTCATCAAGAAAATAATTTTTTTTGGATGGTTTAAAAGATAATTACCACACTTATAAAGACCGGTTCCTGCATCTAAAATTATGTGAGTATCATCAAATTCTAAGCTCAAACAGGGCGTATTAGCCCCATACTTAGTATGAGTATCTAATATTGTTGGTATAGAGCCTCTTACTCCCCAAAAATGTAGTTGTGCCATATGGAATATAATACCCCAAAAACTTAAAATTAAACCATTATCTAGTAAGACACTGAAATAAATGTTTATTTTTTATCAAAATGAACCATATACTCTTTATGTCGTTTTTAGATATTTTTAAAACTCTTTTTGCTAAGAGCCGAAGCATGCAAGCAAATATCACAATTGGGGTTGTGATGTTGTTGGTCGTTACCGCCTCAATTATTATCAGCTATAACTACATAAATCATAAAAATAGCGTGTTGGGCTTATCAGGAAGCTTAATTTCTCAGATCAATAAAACGGTCATTCATCGAACCACTACCTATTTAATGCCTGTAATTGAATTAGTAGAAATTTCGTCAGAGCATATAAGCTCCGGTGTTATGGATGTAAAAAACTGGAATCAGTTAGAGCTATATTTTATGAGCTCATTAAAACAATATCCTCAAATAGCCATGTTTAACTACTCAGATGTAGAGGGCAACTTCTTAATGGTAAAGCGATTAAAAGACGGAACTCTAGGCATTAAACACATTCTAAATGAAAACTATAAAAAGAATGAATACTGGCAATATCATGACAAAGAACTTAACCAAACGTATAAAACAGGACCCAAATTATCGTCATATAACCCTTTAGTTAGACCCTGGTATACCGGAGCGGTAAATAAAAAGGGGCTTTTTCTGTCTGACGTGTATACCTTCTTTACAGACAAAAAATTAGGAATAACGGCATCGATTCCAGCAATAGACAAAAAAGGGAGATTTCAAGGAGTAATAGCGGTTGATATCCATTTAAATACATTGTCTGTATTTTTAGAACAACAGCAATTTAAGAAGGCCTCATTTACCTATATTTTAGACCAAAAAAATACGATAGTAGCGGCTCCAGAAACAGACTTAAAAACAATAAGCTCTCAACTAAGTATTATAAAACCAATACTAGACGAAAATAATGGCGTAGTTGGTAATAACTTTAATATTA
The DNA here is from genome assembly GCA_003265975.1 of Candidatus Marinamargulisbacteria bacterium SCGC AAA071-K20. GTDB lineage: Bacteria > Margulisbacteria > Marinamargulisbacteria > AAA071-K20 > AAA071-K20. The sequence continues at coordinate 11,632 of QFBU01000008.1, read as the reverse complement.
AACTAAATGGCGAAGAAACAATTATATTAGTGACGCAGTTTCCAGCTCAATTTAAAAAAGCCTGGAAAATAGTCTTTATGGTGCCATCAGAAGTACTACTTCACGAAATTAATGAGTCAAATATGTATACCATAGTCATATCAGTTTTAATTTTAATATTAGCTATAATAGCTACAAAATATTTAACGCAGAGAATTACCAGGCCTATTATAGAGTTAACAAAAGAAGCTGAACGTATTAAAAACTTTAATATAGGAAAAAGCATTCACATTGACAGTCAAACAGACGAAATACAACAAATGGCAGAAACCTTCTCGTCTATGGAAACCAGCTTAAAGTCGTTCCAAAAATATGTACCCAAGTCATTAGTGAAAGAAATGGTTAAAAGCGGTATTCAAGCAAAACTGGGGGGAAAAAAAGAAACATTAAGCTTTATGTTTACAGATGTAGCAGGGTTTACTGCACTTTCTGAAGGGATGTCGCCAGAAGACCTAACCTTACATCTTTCAGAGTATCTAGAGGAAGTAACCAGTATCATTAAAAAGAACAAAGGCACTATAGATAAGTATATAGGAGACGCGATTATGTCTTTTTGGGGCGCTCCAAAACGTCAAAAAAACCATGCGTTTTTAGCATGCAAGGCGGCCTTAGAGAGTAAAGACAAAATAGAAGAAATGAATAAAGCATGGGAAAAAGAAAATAAAATGCCTTTTCCCACTCGTATTGGAATAAATACTGGAGCTTGTATCGTAGGAAACATAGGGTCTAAAGAACGGCTAAACTACACTGTACTGGGAGACAATGTAAACTTAGCGAGTCGCTTGGAAGGGATTAACAAGTTATACGGAACAACTATTATTATAAGCGAATTTACATACGAGAAAGTATATGAAAAAGTGATAGTAAGACCCTTAGATCTAGTGGCCGTAAAAGGAAAGAGTAAAGGAATATATATTTATGAATTGCTAGCCTTAAAAGAGGGGTTTATAGAAACAAGTGCTGACAAATATAATATTCGTTTTGAAGAAGGGGTACTAAATTATTTACAAAAAAAGTGGTCAAAAAGTTTAGATATATTTAAGGAGCTAAATAGTAATAATCCTCAAGACAAAGCCTTAAATATGTATATTGTTCGCTGTGAAAACCTCATAAAACATCCGCCTACAGACTGGAATGGTCAGGTTAATTTAGAAGTAAAATAATCCACCTCTAAACAAGACTACTTCATAGAACGAAAATAATTAGTAATGCCTTGATAAACAGAATCAGCAATCCTTTGACGAAATACGGGAGACTTTAGTAGTTGATGCTCTTTAGTATTAGTCATAAAAACAGGCTCAATTAATGCTGATGGCATCCGAGAGTTTCTTAAAATATATAAACGCGCACGCTTAACTCCATTATTTTTAAGCCTTAAATCTTTCGCCAACTGTTTTTGGATATGAGTAGCTAATCTCTTGTCTTTATACTTATAGTAATAGGTTTCGGTGCCATGTGCTTTTGACTGTACAAATGAATTAATATGAATACTCACCATAATGTCAGATTTATTTTTGTTTGCTAAATAACTTCTCCCACCAAGACTTAATGACCGGTCTTTAGTACGAGACATAATTACGATGGCTCCCTTTGCTTCCAGGCGACGTTTTAAACGCTTAGCAATGTCTAGATTGTATGTCTTTTCATAATATTTTTTGGATACAACGGCCCCAGGATCTCTTCCGCCATGGCCTGCATCAACAAAAATAACCCTATTTTTTAAGGGCTGTGATTTAGAATAAAGTCGCTTTTTTTGAACCGGTTTAGACCGTGCCTTAGTTGGTTTTTTAGACGCTACACGTGCCTTTGGTACTGGTGTCATTCTAAGTTCAATATACTCAGAAGACGTCACATGGCTCACATTTGGAACCACACCTTCAAAGTCTACAACCATGCGAGTGATGTAGGGTGATTTTTTAAACTGAGAGGTTCTAATTTGTTTATAAACCCCCGAACTAGACCGTTTAATTTGTGGCATCGTCGTCACACAGTTGGTGATATCTACTATAAGCTTAGGCGGGTTTTTAGTTTTTCTAACTGAAACATCAAAAGGACCCTTCCCCTCAAGGCGAAATATGGAGAGATTGTCTTTTTTAGCTTCTTTAATCCCTGACAAATAACTATTGAAACTAATCTCTAGACCATCACGTGTCTTTACAATATTTGGGGCGGTTACAGAGTCTTGTGAAAAGAGTCTGATACGCGTTGTTTTTAAGTCTAATTTTTTAGCTTTTACCTTGCTAATTTGGTCAAATCCTAAATCTTTAATCTGTCGATCGTTGGTGTCTAAAACACTATAGTTGATATCAAAATAAAGGCCATGTCGAAGTAATAGAGTTTCTGTGGGCGACACAGATAAGGGGTGAGACGAGTTGATTTTTATAAGGGGTACGTTTTTATAATTTACCGACTCAATACTGGAGATTTTACTCAGAAGGTAAATAGAATTATCTTTTGAACTCCACGCATAACCATAGTCAAATATTTGTAACGTTGAAGACAGCGGAAAGTATATTTTTTTGTTTTTTACGATGAGTTTATGGGGCGGTACGTGTCGTTTCTTTTTAGATTTAATTTTTGTGTAAACGACATTCTTTTTAGTATAAAACGTAAAGGTGCTCGACTTAGTAGAAACCGTAACCATGTTTTTTTGTTTGGTAATGTTATATCCAATTTTTTTGAAAAATGGCAATAATTCAACATAAAGAACGTCACCCTTATAAAAATATTTATGTTTTAGAGGGAATGTTTTATTAAAGTAATTAAGTGACGAGGGTTTCTTTTTAGAGAATGAGGGAAGTTTAGGTAATTTAAGTTTCTTTTTGGTCTTTTTTCGTACAGTTTTTTTAAGGGCCACTTTTTTGGATGTCGAAGCCCTTTTCTTATGGCTAGATCGAATAGAAAGAGACGTCTTTGTGCGCACCACTTTATGGCTCGACTTAGTAAGTAGGGCTATAGGAATATACACGCGCCCCATAGCAAAAATTGGAGGCGACTTTAATGAGACCGCCGTTCCATTAATCATCGTTTTTAAAGAATAAGGTTTAAACCCAATCGTATATCCAGGGAACATTAAAGCATAACTGTCCGTCTTTTTTTTATAGACTAACCGGCCGTTAAGTTCTTTTAAAATATCGCGAATAGGAACATACAAGTGATTATTTTTCTTAAGGGCAGGGGTTTCTAATTTTATCTGCTCAGACCCTATAGAAATGGACTCAATAGGCGTTTCTTCCATAGTAGAAGCAACACACACTCCGGTAAGAGTGAATAGAAAGAAAACAGCTATAAAAAATGATTTAAAACGAGTCATGGTTACGGGGCATCATTATAACGGGCGAACAAAAAAATACCAACAAAATAACCAAAATATTTAAGCCATCAGCACAATACTGACTACAAAGGGGGCTTTAAAAAAACAGGGTTCCTTTTATTACCATACCTGAGATATCGTATGATATTTTTTGGCCGATTGGGACATCGCCATCTTTTTTATTCCAGATTTTTTTAAGATAGCCCTGGCCCTCTATTACAAAGCTTTGTACAAACGGTGAGTTAGTAAGCGGCAAGTCTATACTAATTTTTAAAGACCCAGTTTCAACAACGTCATCTCGGTCGATAATTTCAGTTTTAATAGAGTCTCCAGTACCTTGCTCAGAATTAGCTTGTTGAATAACGTTTAAACCAAAACCCCAAGAGTGTGTTTGATCGTACTGGATATTCACATTGATGTGTTTTGTTTTAATGGGTTGGTACGTCACTTTTGTAATGCCACTATACCCACGGTCATACTTACTGTTGTTTTGTTTAGTCCGTTTCGCATTCACATCATAAGAAATATTTAATCCTCTCAACGGGCGTAAGATAGCGCCTGATGTTCCTGTTTGTTGAAAAAACTCGTTTGAGGAGTCCGAGCTAAGTGTTTGTTGATGCTCGTCAATTTTCTTTTCGGAGTAACCCCCCACTAATGAAAAGAACGAAAAGAACCCAGTGGGGGTAAAGGTAGATCTAATACCTTTGTCAAAAGAAATAGAATTTAAATAGCTTTCTAAAACATCAAAATCGCTTACAAGTTGAGCTACCCGCAGGTCAGTAGTCCCAATATCTAATTCGTTAGACTTGTATTGAGTAGACCTCAAACGAAGCAATGTCCCGTCAAAGCGAATAACCCTAAACGGAGAATAACCCGCCGCAAACGAATGTTGTTTCCCTTCTTTAAAGGTAACCCCTTTGGCCGACCCTACATTACGTCTTAATACTACATTTTCAGTAACATATTGTGATGTCGTATTAAATAAATTAAAGGGATCGTACTTCACATCAAGCGTATATTTTTTGGAAAAGGCACTGTCATCTGTAATATTTAAAGTAGAAACACTATCGTCTATATAAATAAATTGTGTTTCAGTTCGGTTAGTTTTGTCTGACCAGTTTTCCATCAATGAAGACGAAAATCGACCAAAATTAACCCGTTTATTAAAGGGTAGCCTAAGCATTAAAGAACCTGGGCTAAAGTTAAGTTTTTGTGACCGAGTGAAAGTTGGACTTTTTTTCTCAATAATATTACTTGTACTGATATTAGACACATTGTGCGCTTTTTGCACGTATTCGTTAGTGTCGAAGGTGTAATTGTATTTAAATAATCGGACAATAGGGTAGTTTGGATTGTATTGAAGTGACCCGTTATATTTGTTTGTGCTCTGAGTGGTTCTATTTTCTGAAGTAGTCGCATTTTCAATAGTATTAATGATATTAGAGTCTTGATTAGAATGTGTAATAGACGGAATTGTTAAGCTCTTATGTGGCTGTAGTCCGTTTAAACTATAACTATTCGTATTATTGTCGAATTCTTTTTTAGAGTCATTTTCTAACTTATTGTTTCTAGTCATGCCATATACCAAATAAGACTTATCTAATGGCCGTAAAAAGAAATTATTATGTTGAAGTCCCATACTGGTCAACGCACCAAATAAGGAAAATCGTTTGATACCAAAAACGATTCGGTCATCAATCAACGCTTTTTGGCCTAAAAGAGGACTTTCGTTTTCTCTATGCGTTTTTTTCCAAGACGTTTGAAACCAAGTAAACGGCGTGTAGTCTACTCCATAATTAGAATTAAAAGACTGGTTAACATTTTCAGAGGCTGTTTCACTGGCTTGAGATCTTACTTCAGAAAAGTTAGTGGACCAAGTCGAGCTTAAATACGGCTTCGGCGCTAAAACCGATGCAAATCCGTATGTTTGTCTATACGAGTAGGTGTCTTTAAAGTCTTGCCAAGTCCTCGTTTTAGACCAAGAATTATTATAAAACGGCCCAAACGAAAAATTACCAATATAACTTACATCATTAACAGCAAAGTTTCCTTTGTAAGCATAGGTCTCTACATCAGATATATTTTGACTCACCCCGTCTATGTAGTCTGTTATTCCACGAGAAAAAGTACGCTTAGCATTAAGTCTAAAAATTTTGGGTCCAAAGTCTATTCCATTATTATAGCCATAAGAAAGGGTATCTGTTTTAAACGCCTCTTGATTTCCAATAGTATTAGCGGCCTCTTCCATTTGTAAATTGTATCTAGCGCTACTATTAGTATCAAAATGGTCAAAGAGGCGTATTTTAGCACTGGTATGAACATCGTCTTGAACTAAATAAACTTTTTCATTATTGTCTTTACCGCCCCCGCCTTTGTCATTTTTACGTCGATCATAAGAAAAATTAAAGTTATCAATGTCATTTATTTTCCAGTTAAAATCAGTACCATAAAAAAGGGTGCCCTTAGCTTCTTTAATAGGAGAAATAGGTAGAAATTCTTTGTCTATAAATTTAAACGTATTGGTAAATTTAATGTGATCATTTTTATATTCAGAAGACAATTTGGTCGCATATTTCATATCCTGTTGTATACCGGCTTCAGTTTGACCTGAGTTGTCAAAATAAGTATAAGACACATCAATTTGGTCTTCGCTGGAAGGTGTTAAATTTCTAAATTTTACAGTCCCTCTGGTGTAGTTAATAATATAGTCGTTGTCTTTAGTTTGTAATATTTTATTCAAAAATACCTGCTCACTATCTTCCACAACATTGCTGTGTCCAAGAGAGTAGTCTTGATTGTCGGTTCCAGTGCCTTGTACGGTAATAGACCCGTCTTCTCGGTTTTTAGAAAAGTTATGACTAGCCGCTGTAATTTCGGTATCCACTCGAAGTGTTTTACTCAGTTGGCCACCAGCCGTAATCCCAATCATATTTTGGTTAACATTTCCTGGGTCCAGAGAGTCGTCTGGGGTATATTGATACTCTACAATAAACAAATCTCCAGCACTTGGATAATTGTCTAGTCTTGAGGCGCTATTATTGTCACCCTTAGTCAAAAATGTAATCCCAATAATTTGTCCGTTATCTCTATAATCCGCTAAAAACTCGACGCCACTTTCCAAATAAACTTCTTCTGCAGAACCTTGTCCTCTATACCGAATAAAGTCTATTCCTTGGTATTTTACAGGAACATCTCTGATGACTAAGCCACCTTCATCGTCGTTATTAAACTCGGTACCTTGTCTGTCATAATCAAGCGTAATTTGATGAATAAGCTTAGTTCTAAAACTTTTTCTATACTTATAAGTAACAATCGCTTCTGCTCCTCCCTTAGGAATAGAAATAATACCTTTATAAGCGTCGGTAATAACATAATCAGCCGTGCTTAGTTCTTGGCTGTCCACAACAATTTTGATGTTGGCGGTATCTATTAAAGGATTTTTTAGTCCGCTGATAATATTCCCAGAAACGGTATGATTTTCAGAACTCACACTTAGTTCCAGTTCTTCCTGTTGAGACTTAGCAAATTCTCTCATGTAAGTAAGACCTACGTTAAAAGGGGTTTGTTTGGAGTCTTGAGTGACAACCGTGATGTCTATGGCCTCGTATTCAATAGTAATAATTCGAGGGTAGTCTATTTTATAGTTAAAATATAAAAGCCCTTGGTCTAAGTCCACCAGGTAGTCTAATGTTTCTTCAAGTAGAGTGTCGTCAAGACTGACACTAACAGTTTGATCTAATAAATGCTGATGTTGTAATTTATAGGGCCCGGGCGAGTTGTTACCAATAAGATCTTGTTCTGAAACGGTCGAGCGATAATATCTATAAACAACAGACAAATTGTCAGACACCAAAATTGGCTTCTTAAGCGTAAGCGCACCCTCGTTATGATCTACAAAATAGTCTTGGTTCCTAATTAGTTCAGCGTCATTCAAACTTAAGATATCCGACCCCAACACAATATGACGATGAGCCAAATCGTATCGCTTAGGCACAATAATAGGGGCCGGTTCTTTGGGCAGGTTTGTCATGTTAGAACTACTTAAAAGACGCGCCACTGTAGGCAATTCTTCTTGAATAAACTCTTTAAAAATAGACTCAACGGTGTCTAAATTCTGAACTTGCACATTGTCTGTAGGCCATAATTTTTCTGAAGCTACCTCGTCTTGTTTGGTTACAATTATTTGCTCTTGCGACGCCCATTTATATTGGGCACCCGTAAAGTTTTTTCGTGACAATACAGGTAAAAAGTCTTCGATCGGATTCGTAAATTCATAGACAACTTCAATGTAGTCTTCACGTTGAGGAGCCTCAAAAAATTCGATATATCCTTCAAAATAGTTAGCGGTAAAGTCTACCCCTTCTCGTTTCTTTTTATTATTGACCCAAACCACGAGAGAGTCTTGAAAAATAGAGGTATTTCCCAATTTGATTTTAGTTTGACCCGTACCATTTGTTTCAAACTTTTTAGGCTCACTTCTCTGTTTACCCGTGGCTATGATTAAGTCAGAGTTGTCAGTTTGTTGGGTATACATAGCTCCATTTAAGGCTTTATTAACTTGAATAAATTCACCATTATTAAAGTCAGCCTTAAAATGATAAAAGGTTAGTTCTTTACGTTTATGTTTCACACGTACGTCATATTTACCCGGGAAGTCGGGCTCTTGTTCAATGTCATAATGCACTGAAAGGTCGTCGTCTAATTGACCATCAATTTTTATATGATATCTAATATCTAATTTAGGATCGCCACGAATAACGTCTTTAGGGATTTTTGAGTAAATAGGATCTTTAACGATAGTTTCGTATCGATTATCAGTAGGAGAAATTAGTCCGCCTTCAGCGTTACCAAAGTTTCGACCACTTAACTTTATTTCATAAAACCCGTCTACCTCTAAGTCGATATTTTGATTTCTCGCTTTTCGGGGATATCTAAAGTTTTCTTGTCCGCCAAACCGGTAGGGCGTCTCCTTAACTTTAGGGGGGGGCCGTTTTACACGAGGTGGAATAAGAATCATATTGTCTAATAAGTCCTGGGAAAGTGCGGGGCCGAGGTATGGGGCAGTAAAAGATTTACTAATCCATCCAAATCGCTGTTGTGGTAATTTTAGTTCATAAAAATGAGCATTTGAACTAGTTACCAAGAAAATATTCCCGGTAGTAGTAGTGTACATAACTTGCGATGAATGAAATGCATTTACAGTAATTGGGGCAGGGGAGGACACAATTTGGATATAAAGATTTTCAGACAGCACGACAGGCTCAACTACGGACATAGTTGGCACACTGGGTTCCGCGTTAATGGTTACAATAGCGTCAGGAGTGACACTGCTTTGCCCAAAGAGCGGAAGAGTGAGTATTAAGCTAGTTATAAAAAAACGTTTTAGCATACTTATTTACAATTCCTCGTTTTTGGCAAAATAAACATAGCATCTCCAAAACTAAAAAAGCGATAGCGATGCTTAATAGCTAGTTCGTAAGCGTTTAGTATAAAGTCACGCGAGGTAAATGCGCTTACTAATAGAAGTAGCGAAGATTGGGGTAAGTGAAAATTTGTAATGAGCGCATCGACACAAGTAAAGGTATAGCCCGGAGTAATAAAAATATCTGTTTCGAATGAGCCGGCCTGTATAACATCGTTTTTTGTGGCAGACTCTAAAGCCCGAACAGCGGTAGTTCCCACGGCAACAAAACGCTTAGACGACTTAACCTTGTTTAACCGTTCAGCCGTATCCTTAGAGACATGATATCTTTCGCTGTGCATTTTATGATCTTTAATAGACTCCGTTTTAATGGGCATAAATGTGCCGTATCCCACATGGAGTGTAATGGTTTCTATTTGAACCCCTTTTTGTTTGAGTTGGTCTAAAAGAAGTGGGGTAAAGTGAAGCCCTGCAGTAGGAGCGGCAACCGCACCAGGTTTGTCAGCAAAAACAGTTTGATAGTTGTGCGTAAACGACTCAGGGGTTTCTTTACCAGTTTTAATATAAGGAGGAATTGGCATGAATCCGTAACGTTCTAAAACGTCCCATACCGACTCTTTAGAATGAAACTGTATCGTTACCATACCGCCGTCCTTAGAAGTTACTTCTAGCTCAGCATCAGGGCCAAGTATAAGACGATCACCTACCCGTACTCGCTTAGCTGGTTTAACTAGCGCAGTATACTGATTATTTTCAAGGGGCCGTTCTAAAAGGAGCTCTATTTTTCCACCTGTTTTTTTATGTGCATAAAGCCTAGCTTTAATGACTTTAGTATTGTTTAGAATTAATACATCGTTGGGGCCTAGGACGGTTAAAATGTCAGAAAACACATGATGCTTAATACTGTCGCCCCCCTGATCAAGAACCATCAATTGGCTCTGATCTCTTTTTGAAAGGGGGGTCTTAGCTATTAAATCTTCAGGTAAAGAATAGTTATAGTCGCTTAAGTTCATACCCACATAACTATATCATGTGGGTTAGTCTCATCTAAAACATAAAGTCCAAAAAAGCTGACCTTTTCTGATCATATGAACGGGTTCAATTAGCGACAGTGTACGTCTGGCGGAATTACACATTTTGAAACCCAGAATGGAGCGAGTGAGTCGTTTGATAAAGCGATGATCTTGTTCGAATAGCAGTGCCATTCACTTTAATATGGGTTTTATCCATGCGCCAACTCGTTCCTACACGCTTCTTTAGTTTTCTAAATTCCCGTTCTAAACTATGTAAAAAAATGAAATTACCCCTCTCTGTAAAGTAGCATGATGAATTTTTTTGAACCCTCTGGTCTTCAATATTTCTTCAATACCTCGATAGCTCAGGTGGATAATTGTAATTTTTGAATAGGCTTTTCATTTTTTGACTTATCTTCATCTGACCCCTCTGTTTTGGTAGAAGTTTATCAGTTTGTGCTTAGATGTGCGACAGAACCGTATAAGTCGGTAGTATCAAACTGATTTTTTTGAAATTTATAATTAAACCAACAACACTTAAGATGATAAAATATATTTATGAGTATTATACTTAAACAAACTTTGCTTTTATTAACTATTTTTTTTAGATGCAAAAATCAAGCCAAGATATATAGTCGCGTCACTAATTTTGACTTAGCGCGCTACCAAGGAAAATGGTACGAAATAGCTCGTTTTAAAAACCCATTTCAGAATAAATACTTAAAGAATGTTACAGCAGAATATCAATTACTTGATAACGGAATGATTAAAGTTTTAAATCAATGCGAAAGAAAAAACGGTAAAATCTATACCTCTGAAGGACGTGGTCGAATTCAAGACCAAAAGGATTCTTCAAAGCTTGAGGTTAGTTTCTTTCATATCTTTGGCTGGCGGCCAGTATGGGGAGATTATTGGATTCTCTATGTTGACCCTGAACACACTTTGAGTGTGGTTGGAGATAGAAAAAGTCAATATGGTTGGGTATTATCTAGAAACTCTGTTCTAACTCAATCTCAGTTAAAGAAAGTGAAATTAATTTTAGATAAAAATGATTATGACTCAGAAGAGTTATTAATAACCTTTCATGATACTTATCTTAAAAAGAAAGAGGCGTCGATATGAAAATATTGGTGACAGGTGGAAGTGGTTTTATTGGGCAGGCCCTTATTTCTAAGTTGACACATGAAGGTCACCAACTCGTTTTAGTATCCCGAAATCTTTCAAAGTTGAAAAAAAAATATGGCAATATTCATGAGTGCCACCTTTGGGATGCTTTAACCGGGTCGCCTCCAAAAGAAATTTTTAGTGGCGTTGAGGGGATTGTTAATTTAATGGGTGAAGGTGTTGCCAATAAGCGTTGGACAAAAAAACAGAAACAGAAAATCAAGCAAAGTCGTGTTCAAGGCACACAAAATCTAATGGATGGTGCAAAGGAACATGCAAAAAAACTTCGGGTAGTGGTTTCAGCGTCGGCTATTGGCTATTACGACCATTTGCAAGAAGCCACGCTAGATGAAGAGTCACCAGCTTCACAAGGTTTCTTAGGTAATTTATGTCAAAATTGGGAAAGTGCCACTAAGACAATTAGTAAAAATGCATCTGTCAGAATGGTGATTTTACGAATTGGTGTTGTATTCGGCCAGGGAGGTGGCGCCCTTTCCAAAATGATACCTCCTTTTTCATTAGGCATGGGTGGCCAAATTGGGTCTGGTAAACAATGGATGAACTGGATCCATCTTGAAGATTTAGCAAGTCTAATAGCAACCTCAATAAAAAATGAAAAGTATACTGGCATTTATAATGCGGTCTCCCCAGAAAATATTCAAAATAAACAATTTACTAGAG
>QFBU01000079.1 GCA_003265975.1 Candidatus Marinamargulisbacteria bacterium SCGC AAA071-K20 | reverse complement strand
TGTAGTAGGTCTTAATCCGTAATTAAAACTCATAGTTTTTCTCCTAATTAATTATGGGGGAAATACCGCTAGGCAAGATCCCCCAAATGTTATTATCTTCTTATTACAAAAGTTACAACTGCTTTTGAAGTATTAGAAGATCCACCGTCTGTAATCATTTCGATAGATCCACCTTCAACAACAGTATTGTTTCCAGTTGGTGAAGCTGTATCAATAGCACCAGCAGAGCCAGAAGCTACGATAGATATTCCACCACCAGTAACTGCTGTACCACCAATTTCAAAAGAAAGTGCGGCAGTTCCTGTAATAGTTGCTTGATTAGCAGTTAAAATTTTTACAATTTTTCCGCCATCAGGTATTGCAACAAAAGTTGATGAAGCAGTTGAAACATCTTCAATTTCAGCTGTTATAAAATAGTCGTTTAGTGTTCTCATGTTTTTATCCTTTATTTGCTTCGTTCCGTCATTGACTTCAAAGACCAAACAAAATTGTTAGTTTAATATGATGGGGGATTTCTCCCCCACCAAAAGTATTTATTATGAAGTAGTTAGGTCTGTAACCATTCCACTTGCTTTTTCATTTCTTGACTCAAGAGTGTACTCAGCTACCATAAATCTCTGATCTGCATCTCTAGTTTGTGCAGGAGTTTGTAGAGAGAAATCTCTTAAGAAAGAAACTGCCCAGTAGTCCATCTCTAAGATAAGAGCATCTTGACCTACTTTTGCAGGAGTACCATTAGCACCTCTAATGAATCTGTTTGGAGCTACTTGCATAGTTCCAAAATCTGACTCATATACATCAATAGAAGTAATTAATCTTCTATCTTCAGCAGCGTCAAATCTTGTAGATCCACCAGTAAAGCCTGATAGTTTTTGTTTATTGAAAGCACCAACCATAATCATGTTAGGGTTTCCGCCTTCATTGTAACAAGATCTCAAAACACCTTTTAACTGATCTTCAGTAAAAGCTCTTTGAGTACCATCTACTCTAGCAGCACCGTTACCAGCACCAGATCCACCAGCACCTGCGTCAACGTTAGTTTCGATCCAAGTTTGGCATCCACCTAAAGTTCTTGCAGTTGAAGCATCACCAGCATCTTTTGCAACGTTAGATAAAAGAGCAGTTTCCATATCTCTTTTTAATTCTTTCGCAGCTTTAGCTACTTGGTAAGCTAACTCATTGTTTCTTCCAGCAGAAGTTACAGCATCATTAGTTCCTGATACTTGAATTCCTTTAGTAGAAATTTGAGTGTAGTTTTCTTCTTTTGCAGAAGCCGCAAGAGTTGCATATGAAATTGCATCTCCTTCAACCGCAGCGTTAGCAGCAACGTCAGCTAATGCGTCTGTTTGCCATTGGTGTGTAGTGTTTGTTGCTTTGTTTTTTGCAACGCCAGACATAAAAGGAGTTTCTGTTGGACTTATGTTGTAAATAATGTCCGCTAGGTCTTCTCTTATTCCGACTGTTTGGTACGTTTGATATGTAGCCATTGTTTTTCTCCGTTAGGTTATTGTTTATAGATAACGCAGAAGTAATTCAGTTGCATCTTTAGTGCTTCCAGATTTCTTCAACGTCTTAATCTTATTCAACCTAGATTGACTATCCATATCCTCTTTAGTGCTTTTAACGCCAGACTTAACAAACTTAGATGGTTTAACTTTTTTACTTACTAAATTGGGTTTAGTCGCTTTAGCTTTCATACCATCCATAATCACATCAAACATTCTTGAATCATAAATTCTAGCGACATCTTCATTTGTGAAGCCTTTAGAACTTAAGTAATTCATAATGTTCGACTTAACTGTAGTACCCTTAATAGGGTCAGCAATTTCAGGATGTTTTAAATGAAGTTTTTTTTGTTCTTCTTTTAATATTTCCTGGAACTGAGTTTGCTGATGCTCTCTCAGTTTTTGCTGTGCTTGTTGAATTGATTGTTTTCGTTTATTAATTTTACGATCAACTCTTGCAGCTTCAGTAGGATCTTCATCCCAAAGCTTATCTAGCTCTTGGGAATTCACATCATTGTTAATCTCAGCATTTAAAGTCGCCACTAAGGAATTTAAGTCTTCCATCTTGGTCGAATACTGATTTTTCAAACGATCTTCTTCGGATTTAAGCTCTCTTTTTTCAATTGCTATCTCCTCAGTTTTTCGTCTGTAGTCGGCATCTTTTTGATAACCTGCTTTTAATTCTTCAAGGTCAACATCAATCTTTTCACCATTAACAATGACTTGGTGTAGATCGGTTTCTTGTTCTTCAATTGCATTTTCATCTTCTGATGCTTGTTCTTCATCTGCAACTTCCAAAATTTCTTCTGGTTGAGTTTCAGGTTGTTGTTGAACTTCAGATTCTGCTTTTACAGTTTCTTCTTTTTCAACTGGTGTTGCTTCTGGTTGAGGTTTAGTGATAACTCCATTAGAGTCCATTAAACTTTCAATAGATTTAGCAGCACCTTGTACTGACACATTGTTCAGTAATGGGTTTCCGTCAGACATTTAAGTCCTCCTATTATAGTTAAGCTGTCTTTCGACTTGGCCTATTCTAACCTTTGTGGTTAAAATTTTGTATTATTCTGTTGTTTTCTGAAATCTTCCAACTGTCTAGCTGCAAGTTTTCCAGTTTCAATTATTGTATGCAAGTGTTGTTCTACTTTACCTACAACATTGTAAGCAATCCAAAGTTTTTCTCTGGTATCGCTTTCTTTAGCACCTGTTTTATCTAATAGTGCTTCAGAATAAAGTCTTTTAAGAGCCTCAATACTCTCTTGAAAAATTTTATTCTCCAATACTTGTTTGGCCTGGTTGGATCGGTTGATCTCCTCCGCCCTGTTGGCCTGGTCTTTGATCTCCATTTAGTCCTTTTATTTGTTCGCTAAACATATTAGCAGATTTTTGTGCTTGTTCAACAATCTTAGTATCACTTGCAATTATCATCTTATCTAAGTCAGCGTCTGCTTTAATTTTTGCTGTATCAAGTTGTGTATTATATTTTAAAGCCATTTCTTTTACTTTTGCTTCAAAATCTAAAGTCATAGCTTGAGTTTTTTGCTGTAATTCTTTGTACTGTAATTCAATATCAGCAATTTTTCTCTTATTCTCAGCATCAATTCTAGTAAATTCTATTTTCTCAATAGGAGTTGGAGCAGGTGGTTGAGGTGGTGGCATCATTTGTTTACCAATATCAGGATCAACAAAATAACTTTCTACATTTTTAAGTCCTGCGTTCTCAACAACTTTGCTTAAAGTATTATAGATATTCTTTAATGTTACCATTGGCATTTCTTTTCCGCCTTGTAATTGGAATGCTTGTATTTGTCTTTCAAGAATACTGTTTAACATAATTGTTTGTTGTTCTTTAGAACCAGTTCCAAGCCCTACAACGATTGAAATATTAAATCTATCTTTCCATTCTGTTGGTTTAATAGGAATGTATTGGTTGTTAA
This sequence comes from Candidatus Marinamargulisbacteria bacterium SCGC AAA071-K20, assembly GCA_003265975.1. Taxonomy (GTDB): domain Bacteria; phylum Margulisbacteria; class Marinamargulisbacteria; family AAA071-K20; genus AAA071-K20. Next base: position 2,404 of record QFBU01000079.1, on the reverse strand, counting down.
TCATAATAATTTTTTCTTTATCTTGATACTTAACCATTAGTTCAAATATTTTTCTAAATAAATCTTTAACTCCTGTTTCTGCAAAGACTCTTGCTATCAATTCTGATCTCATTTGTGTTTGAGTCATTAAAGCATTTACACCTGTTGCAGTTTTAGAATTTAAACTATTTGCATCTAATCCTTGAGAAGACTTTGTTACACCAGTTCTTGCTTCTCTAACTGTATCTAAATAATTCAATAAAGGAAAAGCTTGTTGTGAAATTGGTTGTGATTGTAAAGGTTGCATAACTTGATTTGGTGGTTGCTTAGTTCTAACTACACCACCTGGTCTAGTCGTTAGTAAATCATCCATGTTTACCATACCATCCATAATCGCAACTCTGTTATTATTTGTTAAATACATATTATCTAATAACTGACGCATCACAGTAGATTTCATTAACTGAACATCTTCAACTAACTCTGAAACTGATCTTCCATAAAATCTATGAGGCATTGGAATAGGAGTAACTGTTACAAACGGAACACTATCACAAGGCATATTTTCTAAAATTGTAGAACCGTCATCTCCAGCAGAAACAATTTTTCTAAGTTCTGCAATACCATCTCCATCATAATCATATTTTACATATGACTCATAGATTAAAACTTTTTCTGTAGATTCATCTGTTGCATTATCAACTGGATATTCATCTATATCTCTTTGTCTTGTAATTTCTTCGTTGTTGTAAATATCTAATTCTGATTTAGGTAAATCTTTAACTTCATCTTCTGGATAACCCATAGAAATTAAATCTGACCTTGTTACTAAAACTTTGTGTGCAACAAAATCTGCTTCTTCTATTGTCTTTGCATTTCTATCAATTAAAAATTCTTCAGGTGGAACGCTTTCAATTTTTACTTTACCTGTTCTTTTAGTTCTTTTAATTCTGCAATTATATAAAGTAAATTTAGGAACTTGCATATTTGCAATTGCAGGATTTCCTTGAGCCTCATATTCAGCGACTACTTTTTCAAATTCTTCCTTAGCAGATTCATCTTCAATTTCTTCTTCTTCGATAAACTCTATTTCATCTTTACTATCTTCTAAGGCTTCCTTGTCTTCCAAAGATAAATTTTCATAAGTTTCATATTCTACTGTTTCATTATCATCCCAATAAATTTTTAAGAAACCATTCTTTTCAATTAAAGCATCTTTGAAGAAATTATATAATAATTGAAAACCATTATTGTCTTTGTAAAAGACATGATTTAAATAAGCTGTAGCTTGTTCTGCCATAGGCACATCTTCACCTGTAACAGGTTCACATCTAACTACCTTATCACTTGCTGTAAATACTCTTAATAAATTTGGTAAGATACTTTCAATCGTATCAGATACATCAGTTGATACCACTTGTGAACGACCATCTATTTCTGTTCCAAGTTTTTCACCTAAATAATATTCTAAAGATTTTCTTCTTGATTCTGAAAGTTGACCACCTAAAAAACCTAAAGCATTTTCTATTTGATTTCCAAGTAATGATTGTAATTTAAAATCGGATTCTTCTTTTTTTTTTCTTCATATTAAATTATATAATTTGTGTTAACATAAACTTCTTTTTTCCAGTCAGTCATTTTACCACCAACAAAAGTACATCCATATCTAAAAGCATCAGAAGGATGACTTGCAAAATTATGAATCGGTCTGTTTTTAAAACATTGATTCTTATCATCCCACTTTTTTTGGTATGCTTTTAATGCCTCAAATCCTTTGTAAGTATTTTTCTTATCAAAGTAACAATTTGGCAAAGCCTTTCTAACGGATTCAATTCCATCTTCAATAGAAAGTTTAGGTGCAATATCAAAAGAGATACCAAGCTCTAAAGCAGATTCCAATCTTGATTTTCCAAATGCTCCTAATTCTCTAACTTTTATATCATGTGGAGCTATATGTCTATCATATTTATAAGGTTTGCTTTCCAATAGATCAGCATAGAAGTCAAGACCCTCTCCTGAAGATTCTTCATAATCAATAACTCTAATTTCATCTCCATGCCTTTGGACAAACCATATTGCTGTAGAATCTTTAAGACCCAAATCCCACCATGTTTCTGTTTTTAAATTAGGATCATAAGGAACATCTGTTACTTTTCCTGTTTTTTCTAATTCCTCAATAATAGCACCATAATATGATCCAGTAATTGCTGCTTGAAATGAACATTCAAATTCTTGTTCATATAAGTCTTCTGACATCATTTGTCTTGCAGCTTCCAATTCCTCTGGATCTAAAATATTAGTTTGAGATGATTTGTATAATCCTGCATACCAATTTTTATTTTGTTTAGCTTCTAGATATAATTGAAAAAAATAATTTCTTCCTTTTGGAGTTCCTATAAATACACACCAACCCTTTCGGTCTGCC
>QFBU01000078.1 GCA_003265975.1 Candidatus Marinamargulisbacteria bacterium SCGC AAA071-K20 | reverse complement strand
GTTTAGAATGGGTCAAAGAAGCCTTAAAGCTAAGCCATAAAGAAGAAAAAGACTTTCATCATAAAATAGTGAAGTCATTTCAACTTAAATTAGATGAGCTCCAGACTAAAATAGATAAAGCCTACGAAGACAAGTTAGAGGGTAAAATTCCAGAAGAACTGTGGGCAAGTAAATTCAGACAATGGGTAGATCAAAAAGAAAACCTACAAATTCAACTCAATGCACATCAACGTGCTAACAAATCCTATTACGAATCGGGAGTAAAAATACTCGAACTATCGAACCGTGCTTACGAGCTATACGAAAAGCAAGATGTTAAGGAAAAACAGAAGTTATTAAAATTCCTACTATCGAACTCTAAAATGCAGGGAAATACCGTTGATTTCGTACTTAAAATGCCATTTTGCTTAATAGTGAAAACTAAAGAAAGTGAAAACTGGCTGGGGTGGCTGGATTCGAGTCACTACTCGCTAGGGCTCGCTATGACCAAGTCTGCCTCGCTTGCCGTTCCCTTCGGGAACTACCCTCCCTATTCGGTCGGCGCTCCTGGCTGTTCGAATCTGCGCTCCCACACCCACAAAACAAAAAAGACAGCGTTGCTGTCTTAATTTTTGTGGCTGGGGTGGCTGGATTCGAACCAACGATCACGATACCAAAAACCGATGCCTTGCCGCTTGGCTACACCCCAGTGTTGAGTTAAAGATTATACCTAAGTTTTCTAAGAAGTAAAAGGGAGGAAAATCCGGTACCTTACCGCTTGGCTAGCCTCACCCCCTATAAAGGGCACAATAAAACTTACACCAATTAAGTCTTTAATCTATACCCTGTCTTAAATATCCAACGAATACCAACAAAACAAGCCAATAAAAATAAGCCAATCATACTTAAACTCAGGTTCAAACTCACATCTGACTGTCCATAAAAGCTCCATCGAAAACAACTAATTAAATACACCACCGGATTAAACATAGACACCGTTTGCCAGAATGGAGGAAGCATTTTCAATGAATAAAAACTGCCCCCTAAAAAAGTTAAGGGTGTAATGATTAACATAGGCACAATATTTAGTTGCTCAAAATTGTCTGCCAAAATCCCGATAATAAATCCAAGTAAACTAAAGGTTAGGCAGGTAATTACTAAGAAAAGAAGCATTATAAACGGATGCTGCACTTGTACCGGTACGAAGAAAAAAGCCGTCGCCAAAATTAATACACCCAAAAGAAATGACTTTGTAGCCGCCGCCCCAACGTATCCTAAGACAATATCAATATAATTTATTGGAGCCGAAAGTATTTCGTAAATGGTGCCTGTAAAACGTGGGAAATAAAACCCAAATGAGGCGTTAGATATACTTTGTGTTAGTACCGACAACATAATAAGACCTGGGACTATAAACGATCCATAACTAATCCCGTCTATACTCTTTATGGTAGATCCAATGGCTGAGCCGAACACTACAAAATAAAGCGCGGTAGAAATAACAGGCCCTGCGATACTCTGTCCTATTGTTCGTTTCATTCGCATCATTTCATATTTATATATGGTCCAGATAGCTCTTAGGTTCATGACTGATGTACCAACTCTACAAAAATTTCTTCAAGAGAACTTTTCTTTGACTGTATGTCTTTATACTCAATTTTTTCTTTCTTTAAACCATCTATTAATGTGGAGATGGCGGTGTCTTCACTTTTAGAATTGTAGTTGTAAATTAACTTACTACCCTCAATTTTCAAGTTAAAGTTACCTAGCGAGTCGGGTAACTTTTTTAAGTCTTGAGTTAGGTCAAAAATCATCTGCTTTTTTCCTAGCTTCTTTATTAAGGTATTTTTATCTTCTACTACAACTATCTTCCCCTTATTAATAACCCCAATTCGTGACGCCATCTCTTCGGCTTCTTCTATGTAATGGGTTGTTAGTATTATGGTAACGCCAGACTCTTTCAAGGTTTTTATTTGCTGCCACATATCTCTTCTAAGCTCTACATCTACCCCGGCAGTGGGTTCGTCTAAAAACAATATCTTTGGTTCGTGCGCCAATGCTTTTGCAATCATTACTCGTCGTTTCATTCCACCAGACAAGTTCATTAATGGTTGGGTTTTTTTGTCTGCTAAAGACAAGGTGTCTAGTAAATGGTTTAGGTATTTGTCATTGGATGGAAGACCAAAAATCCCTCTACTAAAATTTAGTGAGTCCCAAACCAGTTCAAACATGTTAATGGTTAATTCTTGAGGCACTAAGCCAATTAAACGGCGTGCTTCAAGTGGGTTTTTAGTAATGTCGAATCCGCCCACAATAATACTTCCAGCACTAATAGTGGTTAATGAACAAATCATACTGATTAAGGTCGTTTTTCCAGCACCGTTTGGTCCTAATAAAGCCAATACTTCTGATGGGAAAATGTCTAAAGAAATATTAGATAAGGCTGAAAATCCGTCTTTATATGTTTTATTTAATGACTTAATTTCTATAATGGGTTTCATGAACATTCGATCATGTCATTGTTGGTCTAAGAAATCAATTAAATTAGGAAAGTGAAATAGGTTCTAATCTACCGTTTCAATTCAATATGAACAATCAAGCCATCAGCTAAAGGTTCTAAAGTAAAAATGAGTTAAATGGGCTTGAGCAAATGAAGCTTAGTACCAACAGATTGTCTGAGTAAGGATTTATGTTCAGGGGATGATTTATTACAAAAGCGTTCAATTAGGTTCAAATTAGGTGAATATCGTGGCAAGTAAATGGGTTCAACCCTAGAGGTATTCCAAATTAGTGCTGAATTGTAGTTTGTTGTTTTTTTACTCCTTTTTTAAGACGTCATTATTGAACGGGGTAAATAAATTTGTATCGGTGTTACAGACAGTAAAAGCAAGTAGAATTGTGTTAAAATACCTAAATGACAAAAGTACCCAACTGCCCTGAATGTAAGTCTGAGCATACCTATTCAGATAGAGACTTAATTATTTGCCCTATGTGTGCTTATGAGTGGCAGGCTATTCCTGGACATGAGCCAGAAGAAGAAAAAAGTGATAACGGAAACGATGTTTTAGACGCATACGGGACCCCCCTTCAAACAGGTGACAATGTAAGTGTTATTAAAGACCTAAAAGTAAAAGGGGCCTCGTCTACTTTAAAAGCGGGCACTAAAGTAAAAAATATTGAGATAGTGGACGCAAAGGACGGTCACGATATTAGCTGTAAAATTACTGGATTTGGCGCTATCGGGCTTAAATCTCAATTCGTCAAAAAGCTTTAAGGTGAGATGATTAAAACATAGAAAAAATGAATATCTCTAGGATTTGTATTACAACTTTAATTTTAACAGTAGTTTCACTTGGCAGCCCTACAGTTTTGTCAAAAAATATTACTTTAGAACAATATCTTTCTAAAAGTTTAAAAAACCATTCTTTGTCCAAGAGTAATTATTTAACATACATGGCTGAACTCAAGAAACTAGATGGGGTAAAGGGTATTGAAGACTGGAACTTATACACTAATGCAAGTTACACAAAAGGGCTCGGTTCTCAATTTTCTTCTGCATTTAACACTCACGGAAAAACAACAATACTTAGTTCGGAGGCGTCAAAACTTCTAGTAAAAACGGGGACCCGTTTCAATGTGTCACCAACATATCAAAGTTATAAAAATTATCCGGAAGTATTTCCCGGTTTTACAATAGACGATACCTCTACTTTTTCATTAGACCTCACTATAACGCAACCCCTTTTACGAAATGCTATGGGGGAAATCGACAAATATCCGCTACAACTAAAAGACTTCCAAGCGTCACTCTTAGAAATTAAATATAACGAAGACCAAGAAGCGTTAACCATGCGTTTAACAACGCTATATCTACAATGGAAACTGTCGTATACAACCCTTCAGTTTTTAGACACTCAATTACAAAAAGCAAACCTACAAGAAGCCTCTGTTCTAAAGCAATATCAGCAAGGGGCAGTAGAAAAATTAGACCATGTATTAGCTAGGCAAAATGTAAAAAATAAAACAGTACTTCTTCTACAAGAAGAACAAAGGCTCAGCGCGCTTACTCGTTCACTAAGTAGTCATTACGGAGATTTATCTAATATCACTCCAAATAGTAGTGAAGAAAAAATCCCTTTTAAAAACCAAAGTTGGGCAACTGACTACCTCAACACAAAATCACGATTTGAAAAACTACTAAGCATAGAAAAAGAAATGCAAAAAATTACAGTAGTGTACACAAAAAATTTAACAGACTCCACCTTAGACCTGTTTGCTAAAACGTCTTTAAAGAATACAGCCGCTTCTTATAGTGATAGCATTAAAAATAACAGTTTCACTGTAGGCCTCAATTATTCTGGGTTCCTTAAAAATACTACCACAAAAGCAGAGGAAGCTTCCGCTCATTATAAACTAATGGCTTTAGAGAAAAGACAAGCTGATCAACGCATAAAAATAGCGAATGCATTAACCACTCTTTATGACGATTTAGGCAAACTCGAAGAAATAATTACAAACGTAAAAGAATTGTCAGACTTAACTCAAGAAGCAGAAGTATTAGAACTAAAGGCGTATAATCAAGGAAGACGAAATTCGTTTAATCTAGTTTTAGACGCACAAAATAGAGCTCTTTCTACTTATATTCAACTAGCCATTCTAAATTTTAAACACGCTCAATTAAAGAGCCAAATTGCAGGGGTATTAGACCTTTATACTATAAGGATATAAGCCATGATTAAAAACACCATTAAATATTTTATAGACAAACCAAAAGTCGCTAATTTACTACTTGTATTTATACTTCTAATTGGATTTATCAATATGGCAAGAATACAAAACAGTGGGTACCCTACAATTAACTTTGGAATTGTAAATATTTTCACGGCTTATCCTGGCGCCTCTCCTGAAGATGTTGAGCTTAAAGTAAGTTCCAAAATTGAAGAAGAAATAAAGACTATAGACGGTATAAAAAGTTTTTTTAGTGCGTCTGTTGAAAACAGTTCTCAAATTGTAATAAATTTAGACGAGTCTAGAGACTACGACAAAACGGTTGTCGATATCCAAAAAGCAATAGACCGAATAGAAGACTTTCCAGCAGAAGTAACTCAAAAGCCAACTATCATTGAAGTAGACAGTGACAAAACACCAGTTACCGAAATTGCTATTACGGGAGATGCTTCTTATTCAGTTAAAAGACAATACGCTTTATTACTAGAAAAACGCTTACAAGATAATGCTAAAGTGGGTAGCATAGACAAGTTAGGCTATTTAGAGCCTGAAGTTAAAATTAGAGCGGATCAAGAAAAGCTGTCTCAACATTATGTAGCCTTGTCTCAAATTATTCAGGCTATTAAAAATCATAATATTCGTATGGCAGGAGGAGACTTAAACTCACCAGGAAATCAAAAAAAAATAGTAATTCATTCAGAATTTGAACACCCTTTAGACGTTGGAGATGTCGTTATAAGGTCTGGTTTTGACGGTAACAGACTACAGATAAAAGACGTTGCTAGTATTTCTGAAGGGTTCGAGCCTAAACAGACCGAAACTCACTTTAATAGCAAAAAAAGCATTAATTTACTCGTTCAGAAAAAACCAGCAGCAGACATTGTAGAAACAGCTGCCGACATAAAAGTAATAGTAGAAGAATTTAGGCTAACGTTACCTGACAATGTAGAAGTAACACAGGTGGTTGATTTTTCTCAAGAAGTTCAAAGTTTATTGAAGCTAGTAAAAGACAATGTCGTACTAGGGTTTATATTGGTAAGTCTTTCAGTTATTATTTTCTTAAACTTCAAAGTAGCTATTTGGACAGTGCTTGGAATACCCATTTCTATTTTTACAGGGTTCTGCTTTTTTAGTTCGTTTGGAGTTACCATAAACTTCATTTC
>QFBU01000077.1 GCA_003265975.1 Candidatus Marinamargulisbacteria bacterium SCGC AAA071-K20 | reverse complement strand
AGCAACAGTGGATTTGCTATTAAAGACAATGAAGAAGTTCTCTCTATTTTTGTTAAAGACGGTGGGAGTGTAGGAATTAAAACCGATAATCCAAGTACAGATTTAGATGTAAATGGAACTACAAAAGCTGAATATTTTATTGGGGATGGGCGTCATCTAACTAACCTAAGTGCAAACAACATTTCAGGAGGAGTTATTTCAAGCGAAAGACTCTATGCCGCAACAACGTCGCAACGAGGGATTACTCTGTTGTCAAACTCCTATAGCAGCACATCGACTGATCGAGCTGTTACTCCATTGGCTCTAAAAAACGGATTGGACCAGAAATTATCATTTACGTCCAAGGCGCAAGATTCTGATAAGCTAGATGGTTTTTCACATGAGGCGTTTGCTAAAATTTCAAATTTAGGAAACATGTCATCTCAAAATAATAACAGTGTGGATATCGATGGTGGCTCTATATCGGGAGTTTCTTTTGAATCCGATTCAGCATCGGTCAAAACATTGTATTATGGAGAAATTATTCATAGAGAAGAATTGGCAGGATCTTCCAGCTCTGGAGGGAGCTTATCTGGCGATTCTTTATCCTTAAATAAACAACCAGCCGCACGAATAACATTAGGTTCAAACCAGACCCATAACAGAAATAGTTGGGAAAAAATATATTTTGACCAAGAAACATTTGACACATCACATCTACATTCGAATTCAAATAAGGGAAGAATTACGGTTTCAAGTAGCGGATACTATCATATATCGGCACAACTCATGTACACCAATCAAGATGGATATGGCTATGATCGAGGTGTACGGATCGTAAAAAACAATAATCCCAACGATATAGTGGCATCGCTGATTGGGTCATGGTTAATCAGTACTAGTACTGTAGTCCATCTGAATGCCAATGATTTTCTTGAGGTTTTTGGCTATTCTCAGGGGAACGACGCTACCTATCGAACAGTCAACAGGGACCAATCATTTTTTACGGTGGCTAAGCTGTATTAGTTGTTGCTAGCCTCAATTTCAATGTCAAAGGTCCCTATTTTGTTGAGGCCAAGCTCTTGATATGAAATAGACACTCGGTGTGTGGTTGTGAGATCCGACCCTTTGTCTATTTCTACGGCTTCTTTTGTTATGACATTTTCAGATGGAGTCCCCTTTAAAGTGTCCGGGCTATACAAGGAAGAGACCTGATACGTTAAATCTCCGTCTATTGTCACTGATTTTAATGTCGTGGTTTGCACGGAATCACTATCACTATTTTGAGCGGTATTTTTTGAGGCACTACCACAAGACGTACATAGTCCAACAAGCATTAAAATAAGGAGTATTTTTACTGTTTTCATAAGTCTATCTCCTGGTGAATCGAATATTGCTGCCCTTCTTTGTTTAGATATTTCAGACTTAGTCGATAGTCTTGGCCCGTTGAAATATCTTTCGATCCATCAAATACTAAAACATATTTTTCAGACCCTATTGTCACCTCTACTGAGGTCTCTTTGGTAGTAGCATTGACCTTCGAAAGGGCCTCAAAATCTATTCTCCCGTTGACTGTTTTTCCCCCCTCACTGCCACTTAGCTGGATAGAATAATCAGCTAAGAGATTATATAGTTGCTCCTTAGAAAGTGTGTTGTTATAGGCTAACAACCTTGAAATTGCGCCTGCTATTAATGGTGAGCTCATCGACGTCCCCGTTAGTCTTCTAAACGAATTGTCTAAATCTAGGCTATATATATTGCCTCCATAGGCACAAAAGTCGACATGACTTCCATAACCAGAATGATAAATATAATAGTCTTCATGCCCTAAATGGCCATTTAGAATATCCAAGTTAGAAACGGTGATGACACCAGGATAATATTCGGGATATCTCACATAATTATTTGAGGTATTGGCCGTTGCAGCAACCACGATTACGCCATTATCAATAGCATATTGTAGAGCTAGTTTAACAATATCTTCATCAATAAAACCTGGAGAAGCTCCAAAACTACAATTAATTATTTTTGCCCCATTATCAACCGCATACCGTATTGCATCTGCAACATTTGCACCTGTAAAATTCCCATCCTCATCAAAAATTCTTAAATTCATGATTTTAGCACTAGGATTAACACCAATAAAATTGTTTTCCACACTCTGTTTGCCAGCAGCAATCCCAGCCACATGCGTCCCATGTCCGTCAATATCAATCGGGTCATTCGTATTATTGGCAAAATTCCAACCCCTAATATCATCCACATAGCCATTATTATCATCGTCCAGCCCATTACCCTCAACTTCATCCCCATTTTCCCACATACTCTCTTGTATTAGGGGATGATTGTAGTCAACACCCGTATCTATAATACCTATAATAATTTCATGATTGATTGGGATATTTAGGAAATACTGAACGTCTGTATCAACCAAAAACTCCTGCCCTGAACTTTGTATCACTTTTTGTTTCATATCTCCAAACGAAAGCTTCGCTAGCCCAATTAGAAGAACACAAACAATTAACCAAACCCCTGCCCTACTCTTTTTCGGTTTTTCTTTTTTCTGTTCGCTATATAAAGCTGTTTTTTGTAATCTCATAATTGCCTCCTTTACCCTACCCAGAATAGGGAGGTTATTATGGGATTATGACAGTGATAAGTGTTGCTTTTCATTTGTTAATCCTTGTTTTTATCAAAAAAAACTTCTTTATCATACAAAAGCTTTAACCCAGCTACCCATATGTCTGATATTTTTACTCGTCTCCTAGCCCTCTTCCACTTTCTCAATATATCTTCCGCCATCTCTTTCGCTTCTGTTTCACAATAAACAGAAACTTTTTCGGGCTTAACTCTATTTTTTTTTGTATCTACAGCGCTATGACTCTTTTTCACACTTGAAACTACATCAGATTCACCCTCAACAGGATCTACAGAACTGTGACTCTTTGGAAAAGAAGCGTCCCAACTAACAGGCTCGAAAGCCCTCTTACTTTTTTTTACTGTATCTAAGGAATTCTTAGTATCTTCAATATATTTTTTATATTCCTCTTTCATTAAACTCTCCCATTAATTGTTCATAGGCATTTGCACTTGGGCATGAAGGGGCGTAATCAAATATTACCTGCCCCTCTCCAATACACTCTTTCATTTTCACATTTTGGGGAATCTTTGTCTTAAACAAAATATCTCCATATGCTTTAGATATACTATTCATTACTTTTTTTGTTATCTTCTGGTTTTTCATAAACATCGTTACTAAAACTCCCGTTATTTCTACCCTATGGTCTATATCTTCATAAATATTTTCATTTGCCCACTTAACATTTTTAGCAATTGAACTAACAGCTTCTAAGTTTAAATAATCCAAAGTAAAAGGAACTATAATCTCATCAGCAAATGCACATGCATTTATAGTCAAGGTTTCAAAACTAGGGGGACAGTCTATAAATATATAGTCATAGTTTGTGAGTTTTTTTAATTTTTTTCTCAAACAGAAATTCATACCGCCCATAGTAGCAAGTTGCATCCTAGCAACACCAAGAGTATCTTTTGCCGGTATAACATCTAGTCCTTTAATGTATGTATTTTGTATACACTCCTTAGCTTCTATATCTCTATTTATTAATAATTCTGCTGTAGTTGGAACCCCCTCTCTGGGCACTGACAGCCACTGAGCAACATGCCCTTGCTCATCCATATCAACAATTAAAACTTTCTTTCCTCTCTTCGCTAAAGCAGCACCAAGATTAACAACCGTAGAGGTTTTACCAACCCCTCCTTTTTTATTAACAACTGCAATTTTTCGCATACCCACAAACTCCTAAATAGTATTTACAGAGCTACAGCCCTACAGAGCTATAACTATACAAAAAAAAATTCAATAAGTATATAGCTCTACAACTCCATAACTCTACAGATACACTACTTTCAACATATAAACACCCCTGCGGAGGTGTGTTAAACACAAACCGTAATAGCAGTTTTCACAAAGCGCCCCTACAGCGCCGTAGAGGTATACACCCGCTATGAAGCACAGCGCTACAACTCTATAGATATAAACAAAACGCCCCATAGCTAGTTAATCCCTATAGCGCTACAGCGCTATATATCTAAAACTCTGTTTTAGGCATACCCGTCGCGATATCTTGTTGTTTTTATTTATTTTAGTGCTATTATTGGAATGGTTAATCGTCGATAAGGTCTTTGATGCTAACACCATGAGCCTTTGCTATTTTTTCTAAAATGGTAAGGCTAGGGATGTGGTCTCCACGCTCGATATTTTGTAAATATCGAATTGAGATTCCAGCTTTGGAAGAAAATAACTCCTGAGTATGCCCAATGTGTTTTCTTAGATCTTTGACTAAAATTTTCATACAAGACAAATTGTATGATATTATTAATAAAAATATTACGTGGAGTTTTGCATATTAAATAATAAAAAAAGAAAATAAAGACACTATAAAAAACAAAAAACCCAGTTGTAGCTGAGTTTTTCTTGTTTAACTATTTAAATATTACACAATTAAATAGTAGCATACTGACCACAAAAGTCAATATGTGAGTAGGTCATTTATTCTCTTTTTTCAAAAAGGAGAAAGATCATGTCAATAAAAGAAGAGGGTAGGGTAGGGGACCAAATTAGAACCCTAAAGATTAAGCCCGCCCCCTATATCAAAATGGAACACAAGCTGCGAAGCGAGTTTAAACGATTAAGGATCTCTTACGAGGCTAGAGGAATATTCGCCGAGCTCTGCCTCCATATCGAATACTATGGAAACGAATCATGTGTGTCTCAACAAGAGCTAGCTAACTCTGGACAGTGTAGCAAACGGCTCGTTTCTCGATCTCTAAAAGAACTCAAAGACAATGGACTTATCACTATCGAAAAAGACGGAAACACAAATTTCTATCAGCTTAATTTTGCCTTCATGGGGCATCGAGAAATAACAGAAGAAGCAGAGTCTACAAAAGAAGAGGTGGATGAAAAAGAAACCATCGGTACCACCGGTGGTACTAACACTCCTATATATATAAACAAACTTGAAACTACTACCCCAAATGGGGACAGTATTTTAAAATTTCATCCTGAAGAAAGAACTCTTGTAGAGGATTATGTTGATCTACTTGAGAAAACCAAGAAGGTCAGCTTAGATGAAGTCGGTAAAAGCTTCTACATCGAAAAAACATTGCGTAGCGTTTATGCTCGAAATGAATGGCAAAATATTAAAAATAAAATCCGATTTTTACAAAACAGAGTCAACACAAAATCAAAAATAGATTTAAAGTTCAAAGAAAACTCGTTCTTCAAAGATATTAGAAATTTTAGGTGGAAATCGTGGGTAAATCAATTTGGTTTCGACTACGTTCAAGACACATTAACCCACCTCGATAGGTATACAGAAAAAATCAAAAAATCAGCAGAAGGGTTGATGTATAAATATTTATGCGACGCTTCCTGGGCAGAAGATAAGCGGACTCTCGTCAAAATAATAGAAAAAGAAGAGCTGCATAAAGAAGGAAAGATAAAAGAAGCAAAAACAGATGTAAAACTCTTTAAAAAACTGTTGTACACCGTTTCAAATGAACAGGAAGAAGACAGTTTAGAGGAATATGAAATTGAAGAAAGCCTGTCTAAAGATGATATGGATTACAAAGAGGCATTGTTAGATGAGTCATTGGTCCAAAATGTGGAGACGTTACTAAAAATTCAGTTTCCTGGATATTCTAGAAATAGAGCTATGCACAGGCGATCATTCAAATACAAACTATTAGAAATGTATAGAAAATCAGATAGATGCTTTTCACATATCTCAGTAACTAATGGGGTGCTAATTTAATGGTAATAACCCCCAAGGATTGGGGCTAGGGGTTGGACTTCCTTTCCTCTAAAAACACTACTAGC
>QFBU01000076.1 GCA_003265975.1 Candidatus Marinamargulisbacteria bacterium SCGC AAA071-K20 | reverse complement strand
ATAGAACAGCCAAGCTAGCAAGAATTAATTTTACTTTATAGTAAAAGGCTTGATTTGAAGTAACGATAAACACGTACGACAAAGTTGGAAACCCTTCTACAGAATTAATGAGATACCGATAGGTAGTATTTTGAATGTTAAACTCTGAAAGGAAAGGCAGTTCTTGGTTTTTATTTTCAAGGAAATGCTTCTTGATAAGTTGAGTTAAGTAAGGTCTTTCTTTAACAAGACCGGCATTGGTAACGCTGTGAATGTCGTGGAGTGAGTCTTCAAATAGTAGAACTAAACTAGAATTAGAGTCCAGTTGAAAATAAGGAAAAAAATGTTGGTCAAAGGTAAAAATTGAACTTAACACACGCTTCTTCTTTTGAAATCTATTCTTTAAATGATAGGTGAATTGAAACTCAGGATGTTCAGAAATCGCTTTGAAATTAAGCGAAAAAGTGTCTTTTCTTTCGGTGTCAGAAACAAAGTCTTTTATATTATCTCTTAGTCCTTGATCAAGAAAATCAAGAGAATTAAAAAGACTAAAATGTTGAGAGTTAAGTAAGGCGTCACCGTCCCTCTTTTTATTAATAACAGAGGCAGGCTTTCGATAATATTGAACACCTTTAGTATATGTTTTAACACTTTGTAAAATAGTTTTAAATTGAGCATTAATATATTTGTCTTCAAGTTTTAGACGCGAATTAAGATTATTGTTGATGAGTTCTGAAACGGCATAAAGAGACACAATGGTAGACACAACTGCTAGAACAATAATAATAATAATAAATGGGAAAAGTATCTTTTTGTTTAAAGTGGTTTTTTTCTTAAAAGTCTTATTTTTTGCTTTAATAGTCACTAATCAGCCTGTGTTAATTGATACAATAAAATACCTGTTGCTACTGAAACATTCAAAGAGTCCATATTGCCATGCATTGGAATGTTTATTCGATCGTGTAAAAATTTAGAAACAGTTTTAGAAATTCCTTTTTTTTCATTACCAATCACAAGGGCATAAGGTGGATTAGGTGAAAACTTGGGTAATGAAGTTCCATTATTCACATCTGTGCCGTAAATCCAAAACCCTGCTTTGTCTAATACTTGAAGCGACTGGGCAATATTACTAACAGAAACCAGAGGGATATGATATACAGCTCCCGAAGAGGCTTTAATTACACCCGCGTTAATAGAACTTTGTCGGTGTTTAGAATACATAACAGCGTCAATTCCAAAGGCAGCACAAGACCTCAATATAGCTCCAAAATTAAAAGGATCTTCAATATGATCCAGGATAACAACTTTTTGAAAGCGATCTTTTTTTGAAATTAATTCTTTGATATCCATATGAGCAATCGACTGACTGTAAGCAATAACGTTTTGAGTGTTTGGGTCGTCGCATTCTTGTTCAAAAGCCCGTTTATCTAGGGTTATTAATTGTATTTGAAATTGTTTAGCAAGGTCGGCAATTTCTATGACTCTGTCTTGAAACTTAATGCCTTTGCAAAATACAATTTTTGAAAGTGTATCGGGGCTATTTTTCAATGCCTCTAAAACGGTATGTTTTCCTTTAAGCAGCATTTAGTACATCCACTAAAATCAAAAGCCCTTTGAGTAGGGTTTTTTCGTCGATAATAAGAGGTGGGCAAATTCGAACAACGTTTCCATCGCCACAAGTAATTAAAATAAGTTCTTTTTCAAAGCACTCTTTAAGTACTTTTTGAGTTAACTCTGTATTTGGAGTTTTACTTTCTTTATCTATCACTAGATCGATACCTATCATTAATCCTTGTCCACGTATGTCACCCACATTTTTGTGTCCGGACAACTTTTCATTTAAAAAATTAAGGGTAAGTTTACCTAGTCGATCTACTTCAGATACATAATTTGACATAACGTTGATACTAGCGTTGGCCGCTTGGCACGTCACAGGGTTTCCACCATAAGTCCCACCATGAGCACCAGATGGCCATTGGTTCATCAAGTCCTTTTTAGCAAGACAAGCACCCAAAGGCATTCCAGACGCAAGCCCTTTAGCAAGCGTAATAACGTCTGGATCAATTCCTGCATGTTCGAACGAAAACCATTTTCCGGTTCGCCCAATTCCTGTTTGAATTTCGTCACAAACTAGTAAAATGTTATTTGCTTTACAAACCTCAGCGAGAGTTCGTAAAAATTCAGGAGGGCAGGGCGCGTATCCGGCTTCACCGAGAACAGGTTCAATAAATACAGCGGCAACGTCATTAGAAAATAAAGAAGACTCTTTCAATTGGCGAACACTTTCAGCTACAGACTCAGCATAGTCTTTTTTGTTCCAAGGACAGCGATAGGCATAAGGATATGGAAAGAAATCCACATCTCCAGGAAGATTTTCATAACCTTCACGATATTTACGTTTAGAGGTTGTTAAAGAAAGAGATCCATATGTACGACCATGAAAGCCGCCTTCAAAAGCGATCACTTTAGACTTCTTAGAGGTGTAACGAACTAGCTTAAGCGCGGCTTCGTTAGCTTCAGACCCACTTTGGCAAAAGAAGCTAGCGTAAGGACCGTTAGGTAAAATAGAATTTAATTTTTCGGTTAAGGTAATAGGCGCGTCATAATAGCCAACCCCAATACACGCATGAATTAGAGTAGCCGCTTGTTCTGAAATAGCCTTAACAACTTCAGGATGGCAATGCCCAGTAGAGGCCACCGCGATTCCAGCAGAAAAGTCTAAATATGCTTTTCCAGATTTATCGAAGAGGTAACACCCTTTAGCATGGTCAATTTCAATAGGGTGAAAACGCCCAATAAAAGGAGAAACTAATTTGTCGCTACGTTCAATAAATGTACTAGTCATGATAACCGAAGTATATCAAAGCTACGCTAGCCTTGTCATGACTTGCTTTCTTCAGCAAGTTATCACTAAGTGAGTCGTATCAAGAAATAATTCCCTGATAACCTCACAAATTTATTACCAAAATAATAATCCTTGAAAATCATTACCATCTGCAGGGTTTAGAAAGAAGCTATTAATTCCATTCCTAGTACTATCCCTTAGTCCACTAATATCGCCCCAGTCCACTTTTGCAGAAAAACCTTGGTGGAAGTATTGTGACACACCACGTTGTGAAGCTTCTACGTTTAAATCACCCAAATTGTCCTGTAGCTCAGACAAAAATAACCCATAATTTACTTGATCTGGATATGTATCTGGATTGAATTGAACTAAAACATTAGAATAACCTTTTAACCTAACGACACTAGCTACCTCAGAAACAAGATCTGTACGCCCATCAACTGTTCCAATCCTTGTTTTCATTGCAGCAGCATCAGTCTTTAGGTAGTAAGTGAGTGGCGCCTCGTGAGCAATTGCTGCATCAAAAAGGGCCTGATCAGGAACTAGGTTAAGCGCAGAATTAGTAATCCAACTTGCCGTATTTACAAGACATGTGGTGGCTAAATAAGGCTTTACTGTAGTCATCATTAAATTTTGAACATTGTTTAATAAAGGTGCGATGTAATTTTTACACGCTATATGAGTTAAGGCTACTGGGTCAGGTGTTAGATCGGGCGGTGTAGTTGTCTCTTGAGTGCTATCACTAGATGATAAAATTAAATAAGCGATTACAGCCGACACCGACAACACAGCTATACAAGTACCAAATAATAACCATCTATTTACAGAATCAGTTGTATTATTCTGCGGGAGTATCTGAGCCGGAGGTACATCAACAACGACACCTCCCGCACCTGCTGCCCTATGAGCAGGGAGAGCTATAGCATTGAATTTCGTAGAAATAGCCCTAAACCTATTTACTCTATTATTATTAATAGCTTCATAATTCCTTAAAAGTTTTTCAAGTCTTGTTTTAGTAGCGCGATGCATGTCTTTTAGAAGAATAGAAACCGAGTCTTTTTCTAAAAATTCTGAAAGAAATTTATTTATTAGCAAAGGATTAGTAGTGAAACTATTAGAAAGGGCAACACTAGTCTTTCTCAGATTATCATAAAGAGGAGCACTTCTAAGCCCCTTATATAAGTATCAAAAAAATCCTAAGAAGCGTCCCCACGGGGGTGGGCTTGCTTGAACGTTTCTTTTAACCGAGCCGAAGAAACATGCGTATAAATCTGAGTAGTAGCCAAACTAGAATGCCCAAGTAACTCCTGAATAGACCGCAAATCGGCCCCCCCATTCAACAAGTCAGTAGCAAAAGAATGTCGAAAGGTATGAGGCGTAATCACTTCATCAAACCCTAAACGTGTCGAATACTTCTTAATCATCCTCTGAATACTTCGAGCAGTGAGCCTATTTCCGAATTTATTAACAAATAAAGCAGAATTACCCGATTCTGGAAACGCTGGGCGAGCATGAGAAATATAATGACTCAAAATCAAATTAGCATGTCCACCAAACAACACGATACGTTCTTTCTTCCCCTTTCCATAAACCCTAATTTCATTTTCAGCGAGGTTAATAGAATTAACATTCAGAGACACAAGTTCAGAAATTCGAATTCCAGTGGCGTATAACAGTTCACAAATACAAGTGTCTCGGGCCTTGTCGGGTGTATCGGTACCAATACTCTCTAAAAAATCACTCATTTGATTCTCATTAATTACTTTTGGTAAGCCCACTTTAGCTTTAGGTAGAGGCAATGCCTCCCAAGGATTCCCAACAGTGTGCTCTTCTTCTATCAAATGATTCCAAAACGACCTCAGTCCAGCAACAACTCGAGCAATAGACCTATTTTGTAAGCTTTTTTCATGTAAAAAATAAATAAAGTTTTTGCAGTCTTTATGGGTAATGTCATCGGGAGGTGGTGGCGTCTGGTCCGTAAATTCTAGAAAAAGTTTAAGGTCTCTTTTATAACTTGAAATTGTGTGAGGAGAATAATGTTTTTGTGAAAATAGTATGTTTAGAAAGTGGTCAATTTGGGCGCTGTAATTAAGCAAGATAGTTGCTGCGATTATCCTCGGTAATGTCAAACTCTTTTTTTCCTTCTTCAACCCAGCACTTACGATCAGGACTTTTTCGAACATCAACATGTAAATAGTTGTCTTCAAAGTTAAGTCCAATCCCCTTAAATTCTTCAATTCCTTCAGCAATTTTAAACGCCTCTTTTATATTCATATCATCAATAGTAATGTCAGCTGCAACACCTTTAGTGTGATAATTTCTACTCACTTTTCCAGCTTTTTCGGCAGAATCAATACTTTGAAAGCCCTTTAAAATTTGAATGCGATTTCCACATTTAGACCGGAGAAGTTCAAGAGCTCCAACAAGGCCTAGAGATATTTTAAATTCTCCAGAATCTTTGCAAACAAAGTCGCGTTTTGAAAAATGATCCGAAATTTTAGAAGTCTTCTTAGGAGTACGTTTACGGTTAGAATTTCGGTTTCGGTTGTTATTTTTCTGTCTCATGGGCACTATTATAGTAGAAAAACTAAAACTTAACTACTAGGCCTCTTTAATTGGCTTATCGTAAAAGGAAAGAGCTGCTTTTACTTCTTGCATATCTTTCCATGTAAGCCATTTTGGAGTGCCTTCGTCTTTTGACGCATACCGAAGTAAATAAGAAGGGTGAAACATGGGCATTATGTAAAGTTCTTCATCCATATAGTCAACTTTTTGTTTAAACCACTGTCCTCGAACTTTTGTGATTGTATGTTCTTTTCCAAGAATAGACTTAAGACTAGGGTTTCCTAAAAGAATTAGAATTCGAGGTTTTATTAATTGAATCTGTCTAACTAAGTACTCTTTACATGCAATAACTTCTTCTGGAAGTGGGTCTCTATTATTTGGGGGTCTACATTTAACAATGTTGGCTATAAAAGCATCTTTTTCTCTATCTATTCCAACTGATTCAATGATTTTGGTGAGGAGTTGTCCAGATCTTCCCACGAATGGCTTTCCTGAATCATCTTCTTTTTCTCCAGGCCCTTCTCCAATAAACATTAAA
>QFBU01000075.1 GCA_003265975.1 Candidatus Marinamargulisbacteria bacterium SCGC AAA071-K20 | reverse complement strand
AAAATACGACTATTTCCGGTTGTATAATTCATAGCTGTTACGCTTACACCGTGTAAAATACCTGAATCAATATTTTTTTGAACGTTTGAAAAGTTGATGTTTTTTTCTATTAAACCTTTAAGTGGTGATGTATCAAGCAGTGCCCTCGCTTGCTTCTTTTTATAGAGGCCTCCAAGTGAAAGCTCTAAAATAAAACGGAACCCTGTTTTCATTAGTGAAGTAAAATTACTCTTATAGATGTTATTGACATACATTTCTTCCCATAGAGACTTTAGTTGCTTGGCACCATCATGAAATCGGTGTGCATTAGCAGCCATGAACATGGAGTTTATAGCCCCGGCACTTGAGCCAGATATAACTTGGAATGGATTATCAATATTTAAGTCTTTACAAATTTCAGCGATAGCAATTAATGCACCCACCTGGTAAGCACCTCTTGCGCCACCACCTGTAAGAACTAAACCCCTTTTTATCTTTTTTTTAGACATTTTCTCTCGATTTCTTTGATTATATTACTATTATTCTGACTGAGCAAAGTCGGATTGTGTCATGTCGTTTAGTATGGAAAGTGATTCGTTTAGATAAGGGTCTTTTTGAAGGCTTTCTATCCACTCAGCTTGTCGTTTTTTTGTATCATCATCATTACTGAGTTTTGGTGTCATATCAGTAATTTTAAGAGACTTATAATTTATAATTGAGTCTTTGTAACGTTTATTTTCTGCTTCCACTAAATTTCTTTGTTTAATAACATCTGTAATATAAATACTAATATCCGAGTTCTCTCGTTGTTTTTTAACGAAACTTACATGTGCTTCTATATGACTAAACAATTTTGATTGGTTCGAGCGATGTGCTGACTTAGACCTTAATGAAGAAATATTTTGCTTTTGAGTCCATTCATTATAGTTAAGCTTATCAACAGTATCCCAAGGGAGCGAATGGTCTAAGTATTGCTCTCCCACTTCTAGATAAGAGTAACGGTCTGGAAGAATTATGTCTGGATGAACACCTTTGTACTGAGTTGACCCGCCATTGATTCTGTAAAACTTTTGTATTGTGATTTTAAGATTACCAAAAGGATGCTTAGGATCTGCCTTCCCCTTAAATACGCTGTCTAGGTCGATAAAGGTTTGAACGGTACCTTTTCCGAATGAATTTGAAGTGCCTACAATAACAGCTCTGCTATAGTCTTGTAATGCCGCTGCTAAAATTTCTGAAGCAGATGCACTGTACCGGTTTACCATTATTATTAACGGGCCGCCATAAACAATCTCCTTATCTTCATCAAATAAAACATTACTTTTTTTATGTCGACTTTTAACTTGAACGATTGGGCCTTTTTTAATAAATAAACCTGCCGTATTAACAGCATCTAATAGTGCCCCACCCTCGTTACTTCTAAGGTCTAGTACAATACCATCAACATTTTTCTTTTTTAATCCTTCTAGAATACGTCTTATATCATCTGTTGTATTTCTAGCAGTAGCGTCTTTAAAATCACGATAAAATTTAGGAAGATAAACATACCCAAATACTTTTCCGTAGCGTGTGTCATTAATTAGTGACGATTTTGCATAAGTGGCTTCTATAACTACTACATCTCTTACAATGGGAACTACTTTTATACTTCCATCTGGTTTTTTAACGGTGAGTTTAACTAAAGACCCTTTTTCACCACGAATTAGCTTTACGGCGTCGCGTACTCTCACGCCAACGATGTCGACTGTTTCGCCTTTAGATTGGGCCACTTTAATTATTAAGTCATCTTCCTTTAAGTCACCTTGTCTCCAAGAAGCACTTCCAGGAACTATTCTTACAACTTTAATATAACCATTTTCTTCTCTAAGTACGGCACCGATACCTTCAAGTTTGCCTGACATAGAAATATCAAAATCTTCTTTCTTTTGAGGTGGGAAATACCCAGTATGCGTATCAAATACATTGAGTAAGGTGTCTACATATAGATTTAATTTATCTTCATCATTTTCTTCTGTCAGTCTTTCAAACATTAAATCTAAGTCTTTTTCAACTTTTTCCATGGCTTTTTTCTTTAGTTTTGTGTTCATTTTTATATGAACAGGTAAAACAGAGATGCCCTCTACTTTAACTTTCTTACTTGCATTTTCACTTGTTATTTTTACTTCGAGTTCGGTCATGTATTGGATAATAACCTGATAGCTCATCCATTTTTCCCATCTTTTTTTCAATTCTTTTTCTGACCTTGCGAACTCTTTTTTGTCGATGTCCGTTTCTAGTGTTTCTTTTTGATTAATTCGTATTTTTTTTTTGAAAAATGCTTTGTAGTATTTTTGTGTTTCTTGCATACGAAAAGTTAGCCTGTCGTTTATTTGCTCAAAAAAGTATTGAGATCCTTGGTTAAGTTCGTTGTCTATTAAGTGTTCAAATTGTTTAAATTGTTTGATGTCTGATTTAGTAAAAAACCGTTTATTTGGGTCTAGTCTTTTTATATAGAGAGAGTAGACACTACTAGAGTAAGTATCGTCTATAGGGATAGGGCTAAAATGGAGGTTATTTACACTAGTAAACAGCGCCTGGTTCAACGCTTGATTTTGAGTAAGCGCTCTTGCAAATAAAAATGAAAATATACAGATTAAAAAAATACCTGCAAATTTGAAATGTTGATTATTTTTTTTCATAAATTTAACTACGTGTAAACAGCAATATTTTAAACAAGTCCTAAGCTTACTTGATATTTCGTCTTTTTTGAATCTAGAGTTTTTTTTTGACATTTAGAGAATGCTCAACTTCCCACGTTTTGTTTTACTCTTAGTTTGAGAAGATACATCAAGGAGATATAAATAAGTTCCTGAGAACAAACGACTTGGTGTCCACTCTACTTTGTTGTAGCCATTTACTGTACGTCCTTGAAATTTTGTTTCAAGCCCGCCAAGTAAGTTAAATACTCTTAATGTATAGGTAAGATCAATAGTGTCTGTTTCAAATCCAAAAGTTGTTCCAGAACTTGGAACCGGATTTGGATAGTTCATAACTCTATTTAGAGTAAACGTCTTTGACTCGGTGATCTCGTTTTCTAATAGTTGCAATTCTTGTCCTGTTAATAGAGGGACAAGTTTTTGAATATCTATTGTTCCGTAACCCTCTTTATAGGATTTTTGGTCTTTTAGACTTGATGACACTACAAAGGCATCAAAAATGATTGTTTGGTTAAGTAATGGATTAATTGAAAGAAACTTTGAAACCATTCCGGTCATTATTGCTGCTGACTGAGAGGTTCCTGATTTATAACCATATTTGTCGTTTAAGATGGGCGAATAGATAGATTCTCCACAGAGTTGGAAGTCTAAGTGGTCTCCAAAACTGGAAAAGGAACTTCTTTTATTTTCTTCTCCAACTGAGCCTATAGAAATGACTCCTTCAAAAGCGGCTGGATATTCTTTTAAATTTGTATTGGTATTACCTATAGCTGCAATTATTATAACGTCTTTACTTAAGGCATAATTAATAGCGTCTTCTAAAATTGTATTAGCTTGAAAGTAACCCCAACTGCAATTAATTACTTTTGCCCCAGCATTTGTTGCATACACAATGGCCGCGGCTGCATCTACTTGGTTTCCTCTTCCAAACTGGTTTAAAAATCTCACATTCAAAATTTTGGCTTTTGAGTTTAGACCCGTAATTCCTTCGGCATTGTTAGACTGTGCTGCAATTATCCCAGAAATATGTGTTCCATGACCGTGTAAGTCTAAAGAAGATGTAATACCTAGACCTTCTGATTTTCCTAGAAAATTGGCTCCGTTATAGTCGTCAATTAGCCCATTTCCGTCATCGTCTATGCCATTAATTGGGTCATTTTCGTTTATATAGATAGACTCCTCTAAGTCTAAATGTCTAACATCTACACCTGTGTCTAAAACAGCTACTATAATTTCATGAATGGGTTCTAGGTCTACGATGTGTTGTAATTTATCTTTACTCAAATAATATTGTTTATTATAAAAAGGGTCATTTGTGCCTGAAAACACAGAGACAGGATATACAGGTTCTACATAAATTACATTTTCAAAGTGTTTTGCTTCTTCAATAAATGTATCTAATTGAGTGTCGTCTTTTAAATCAATCAAAAAAGTGGTGTCTTGGTTTACTAAAGACTGATTTACAGAGTTTGTTTTAAAGTCTAAGGAGAACTCATTGATTTGAGTAATAGAATTGTTAGAAAATAAAGATGAATTTGAAAAAGTCTTCCCCCTTACTTGATTACTTATTTTTATAATTACTTTTATTGGGGATGCCGAAATGACAGTACAACTAAGTAATAAAATTAAAACTCCACCGATTATTTTTTTAAAAGACATTAATCCTTACCCCTACTTTATGAATGGAACCTAAATAATTATTCTGTGAATATGCATAGTCGAGATATACCCCACCTAATAGGAGGTTTAAACCTACAGATAGGCGTTGTGTTTTCAGAAGCTCTTTAATACCTCCGTTAATGGTGAGTTGATCATGCATTTTCCAGCTTATGGCTGTATTGATATCTACTGTTGTTTTTGTGAGGCTTGTGTCTGCTAAAAAGGTGACTATTTTATTGGGCCTTATTGCTATTCCTAGGTTAGTTATAAGTGGAATATTTTCATTTTTTCCGGTATCCCACTTCATAATAGATCCTATTTCTTGTAGCGAAGCGCCAAGCGTAATGTGCTTACTGTAATATTGAGCCCCTAAATCAAGGCCAATTTTGGTCCCTGTTTGTGAGTAGAGTTTTTGATATCTTGTTTTGAAATTACTCCCGAACCTGAGTTTATTATTTTTTGATTTGACTCCAACTGATAAAACACCTTCGACTGTAGTGTCTGAGAATGTTCCAATTTGAAACCCTTCGCCATTGCCGTCTGCGATTGTTTCTGGGATGTCACTTATAAGTCGAGTGGGAATTTGAAATCCGAGATAAAATGAATTGCCTATACTTTTGGCATACGCAATATTGACAGTTTTATAGGCATCGTCAAAATATGAAGTGTACGTGGTAGAAAATTGTTGTTTTGTAAAAGTAATTGCCGCAGGATTCTTTTGAGCTGTTTCTAGCCCAGAATTGTCTGCTGTAATGGCATATGCCTTAGCAAATCCTTCTACCAGGGTGCTGTCTTGGAACGAGTTTGAAAACAAAGTCGTAGATAGAACGAATAATACCAAAATCACTTTAATATAATGGGACACTGTTCCCCCCCTAAAAATCCAGTGATTCCTTCTTTTATTACCTAATAATTATTAGGAACTCATATTCAGTAATGTAAGAAGCAATCTAAAGGATCTATACCTCTTTTAGAGTCTTCTTAAACATGTGTTTATTTAGGGGGTTTACTAGGGACGTTATTAGGCTCGTTGTCGTGCTTGTTCCATAGCTTCTCTAAGTTCATTTGAAAGCAAGCCTTTTCTATGTTCTGTAGAAGCCGTCGATACGATTTTAATTATATCTACTAAATGAGTAATATCACCTAGAGAATAGCCAAAATAGTCTTTATCTTGAGTACTATGTCTCAACAAAGACTTTCCAAAGGGTCTGATTACAACGCTAGACACTTCGTCCTGAGGAGTTGTAATAAAGATTGCATCTTTTTGGTCTCTATTAGAATATTTTCCGTTTTTTATTTCTCTTCTATATTGAGGCCGAAAGAAGCCCTTATTTTGTGTTTTTAGGTTTGTATAGTAAGGGTCTGTAAAAATATCAACCGTTCCATGTGATTTTTGAGTTAAAAAGTTTAAAAACTTTGTTTCATCTACAACTAAGGCGTTTGATAAATTTCCATTAAAGAACCAAGACAGGGTATTCCCCTTATTTAAGTTATTGTCAGCCGGTCTGCCAGTAACTATCTCATGTACTAGCCTTGTAAATTCAGTTTTGTTTCTAATAATATGCGGAGCTAGTCTTTCTAAAACAACTTGTTGATCTTGACTAATTAAAGTTGCTTGATCAATTTTATTGAGCAATAAGCGCAAATGCTCAGGAGATTTGATAACATGGAA
>QFBU01000074.1 GCA_003265975.1 Candidatus Marinamargulisbacteria bacterium SCGC AAA071-K20 | reverse complement strand
CTGGTGGACCTCGATTTAATCAATTTCTTGAAAGTGACAATAGAGACGAGTTATTTATCGCTAGATATAATAAAGATAAAGACGAAAGTGAACTTCGCATAAACTTTTCAACAATTTCGCCTGAAGGACCTAATGGCTTACCTGGTGACTTAGATGGGACTACCGGATTACCAAACGGTAAAGACAAGTTTGTAGTTGGCTTTACTCAAGAGGCTAGTTATAAACCAATACTTCAGGTAAACAATAACGGTAAAGTGGGAATTGTGAGTGGTGAAATTGGATTTGTTCCAAAGAACTTATTACACGTGAAAGGAACATCTTCGGGTCTAGCAACGGACAAAGCCTCTCATTTAGTTATGATAGAAAATACTAATACGGGTGGTGCTAATAGTTTAGCAATCATTCATAGCGGAATTACTGGGTCTGGTTCGACAATCTCTGCCAAAAACAATTTTGTAACATTTATGATAGGTCAAATTGTAATCGGTGAAATAGAAGGTAATAACGGTACGATAGGATCAACCGGTGGTGTTAGATATAAGACCGGTGGTGGAGATTATGCTGAGTATTTAGAAAAAACTGACTATACAGAAACTATTGAAAAAGGAGATATAGTTGGTGTAGATGACAGCGGTATGATCACAAAAGATACATCAAACGCGCAACAGTTTTTGGTTAAATCAACATCTGCAGCCGTTGCAGGAAATTGGCCTGGAGAGAATAAAGAAGGGTATGAGTTAATTGCTTTCTTTGGCCAAGTTAAAATTAAAGTTCGAGGACCAGTAAATACAGGAGACTATATTGTTCCTTCAGGTATGAATGATGGAACTGGTATCGCTGTTGCCATTAGTGATATTAATACTTCAAAACATAAAGACAAAATTATTGGTCGTGCTTGGGAATCATCTTCTGTGATGACGGTTAAGAAAATTCATGCCGCCGTTGGATTTGGGTTTGGACTACCTTCTCTTCAAGAAGAAATGCAGTCTCTAGAAAACCTAGAACAAGAAATGGTTGCACTCAAGAAAGAAAGTATAGACCTGAAATCTCATTTTGATTCTATTCTAGAAAAACAAGATGAGGATATTCAAAAACTAATGAATGAAGTTTCTGCAATTAAGAAGCGGTAAATAAAAAAATCATTACGCCTAACTTTTCTACTGTATTATATAGTGTATGTTTCTAGAAAAATCACTTCGGGACCCTTGGTTTAGATCTGTTTCTTTTTATTTTTGGTATGGTTTATATCTTCTTAATGAATGGACGCTAAACAATCGGAAAGTCGCTAATCATATATGGGATTTTTTGAAGTGCCAGTTGTTTTATATAGACGGGGGATGTCAAAACTCTGGGCAATGTTGTAAAAAACTACGACTCACTTTTTTTGGAAAGTCTATTTCAACTTTTAAACAATTTAAAAAACTTTTAAAAAAAAATATTTCGTATAAATCTTTTATTCCAGAATTCAAAAAAAATGGTGGAATTAAACATTTTTCTTGTTCAAATTTAAGCGATGATAATTTATGCCAAGAGTATTTAAATAGACCTCAACTCTGTAAAAATTATCCGTATAGTGGATTTTTAGTGTACGACTATATTCGTCAAGGGTGTGGATATAAAGTAAAACAAAAGCAAAAATATACCCACGTTCGAAGCCATTCATTAAATAAACGTATAAAAAAGGTTTGTTTATTAAATAAGCTTGTGTAGAATGGGGGTTGTAATTTTTTTAGAGAAGAGGGAATAGATGAACTTATTTGAAGAAAAAGATGGTAGTTATGTTTCAAGAATGCAATCGTTTATAATTTTTGAGCCTGCCTCTATTAGAGTAAATGATGAAGATATATTATTTCGTGGTGAAGAAATAGTGAAGTTCTATGAAGACTTCATGGACAAAATAGAAGCGTCTGGTAATGACATACAGGAACAAATTCTATCTAATAGATTAAGTAAAATTGGTCATATGTTGGACTTGATTCAAAATTTTGAAGACGTAATTGTATCAAAGTTTTTTGATAGAATCTGGAGACGTTATGCTTATATAAGCCATTTAGGTGAAAGTTTTATAGATTTGAAAACATTTTTAACTTACTTTCCTGAATATGATAAACAAGATTCTAATCTTGTTGCAAACCGATTTGATACCGTTGTTAAAACTATTGATACTGGATCTGATGATGAAGACGAAGAAGAAGATGGCGAAAACAATGAAGAGACATCGGATGATGCTAGTTTGGATGAATCTTTTGAAGAAGAAAAAGAATCCAGTCCAGAAGAAAATTAAAAAACTATGGCGTTAAAGATTGGAATTGTGGGTTTACCAAATGTTGGAAAGTCGTGTTTATTTAATGCGATAACTAATGCTACTGTTAGTTCAGAAAATTTTCCATTTTGTACAATAGAACCTAATTCTGGAATTGTAGCTATTCCTGACTCACGTCTGAAAGTACTTTCTGATATATCTGGATCTAAGAAGCTACTTGAAGCAACTATTGAATTTGTTGATATTGCTGGATTAGTAAAAGGGGCTTCAAAAGGAGAAGGGTTAGGCAATCAGTTCTTATCCAATATTCGTGAATCTTCAGCAATAGCTCATGTCGTTCGTTGTTTTGAAGACGATAATATTATTCATGTATATGACAGAGTTGATCCCATTGATGATATAGAAATTATTAATTCTGAGTTATTACTTTCAGATCTGGATATGGTTCAAAAACTTGTTTCTTCTTTACAGAAAAAAATTAAAGCGAAGCAAGAAGATGATATTAAATGTTTAGCAATATTCACTAAATTTGAAGAGAGTCTTTCAAATTCAATTCCACTAAGAAAAGTTGAGCTAACCGAAGATCAACAAGATTTAATAAAAGGGTATCATTTTCTCACAAGTAAAAAAGTAGTATACATAGCAAATGTCTCTGAAGACAACCTCGGAAAACCTAATGATCTGGTGACTAAAGTTCAAGAGTACGCCAAGCAATCTGGAGACGAAGTATTTGTTATTTCTGTAAAATTAGAAGAAGAAGTTTCAGCATTAGACGCAGCTGATCAACTTGAGTTTTTATCACAATATGGTCTTAATGAATCAGGGTTAGGACGTTTAGCTAAGTCTTGTTTTAAGTTGCTTGGTCTTCAAACCTATTTAACAACAGGCGAAAAAGAAACCAGAGCTTGGACAATTCCCGCAGAATGTACAGCACCTCAAGCGGCAGGTGTTATTCACACAGACTTTGAGAAGGGCTTTATTCGGGCTAATGTGGTGTCCTATGACGACTATGTAACTTGTAACGGTATGGTAGGGGCCCGTGAGAAGGGGCTTCTTAGACAAGAAGGTAAAGAATATAAGATGGCCGATGGAGACGTAGTAGAGTTCCTCTTCAACAATTAATAGCGGTAAATTTGGCCAATTGTGGCATTTTGAGAAATGTTACGACTGGTCACATATTTATATATGCTCCCACCCGTAACTTTTCTCAGAAATACCACACTTGACAAAATTTCCTCGCTATTCGTGAAGTGGCATCGCTTTTTTTGGTTTTTAATGTCTTACTATAGTCTTCGCAGTTTGTTCTAGAAAGATTCCTTACGCCATGCCTTCCATTTTCATCACTTGCGGTTCTTGTGCTCTTCAAGCAAAGACTGTTTGCCGACTCTGCTGCTTGAAAAGCTGGTAGGTAATCTACTAATTTTTTTGGTCGTTTTTGATGGGTAGGTGTTGAGACTGGAGTTGAAATTATCGGGTTAATCATTGGTGTTCCTTTAAATTAGTATTAGATAGGAATTGATAGGACTTTCTTTGGGGTTTTCTAAAATATACTTCTAAGCTAAAAATATTGCCAACTTGCTTTATCTTAATTTGTGGGTAGAATTGATATATGTCTATTATTAAAACACTTTGCCACGGAATGTTAATAGGTATTGCTAATATAATACCTGGAGTGAGTGGCGGTACTATGGCTGTAATACTTGGTATATATGACAAAATTATTGACTCTGTCAGTGGCTTTTTTTCTAAATCAATAAAAGCGTCTTACTTTACGTTCCTATTCCAAATTACTGTGGGTGCTCTTTTAGGTGTATTTATGTTTTCTAGGTTAATTTCTTACCTTTTAGAATTTCATATGGAGCCTACTCATTTCTTTTTTCTGGGCTTAATTATTGGTAGCTTTCCTGTTGTATATACTTCACATAAAAACATGCGCGTTGACCTTAAAAAAGGTATTAGTTTTTGTTTAGGTGCCGCCGCTGTGTTTAGTCTATGGTTTTTTCCTACAGTGTCCTTTATTTTTCTACCGGGTCAAGAAATGACACTTTTTGTTAAAGCCTTTTTATTTCTTTCTGGTGTTATTGGAACCTCGGCGATGGTTCTTCCTGGAATTAGTGGTTCGTTTTTACTTCTTTTAATGGGAAGTTATGGTGTGATTTTATCTGCTGTTTCAGAATTTAACTTTGATATTCTACTATATGTAGCGGCTGGTGGATTTATAGGGTTAGTTCTTTTTACAAAATTAATTTCTTGGGCATTAAAATTGTTTCCTGCGCTGACATACTATTTCATATTAGGACTAATGATGGCCTCTATTTTTAAAATATGGCCTGGTGTTCCATCTGGTGTGATAGCTTTGTATTCAATTCTGGCATTTCTTTTTGGACTAGGCCTGACATTTCTTTTGAAGAAGAAAAAGTAAGTTAGTCTTTTTTAGAAAACGTAAATAGCTGAGCATTTTTTAGATATTTTTTGGCAGTGATTTGGATGTCTTTTTTATCTAAATTATCTATTTCTTTATTTATTGTTTCGTAATAATTAAAGCCTCGTCCGTAAAGCTCATCTATACTCATCATAAGTGTTAAACTTTCTGTCGAAGACGCTCTGTCTTTATAGTAAAACTTCATTTGAGCAATGGCCTGTTCAAATTCTTTTTTACTTGTAGGTGCGTTTTGAACTTGTTTAAGCTCTCTATTTATAATTTTAAGTACATCATTTATGTTCTTTTTACTCGTTAAAGCATTAATTAAGAAGTGACCCGTTTCACAACCAGCTTGATTAGTAGCATGAACCATATAAACAAGACCTTTTTCTCTAAGTTCTTGATGAAGTCGTCCAGTTGGGTAGGCCATCCCAGATACAATAGTATTTAAAAGATCGAGTTTTACGCAATTTTTCGTATTTTTGAATGTTTCTCCATCAAAGCCCATAAATATTGCGCCTACATTTTGTGGAATATCAAAATGTTGATTTGACATTTTCGTATGCGATTTTCGACTTAGCTTTTTAGGTTCAGGTTTCTTGATTTTTAATGAGCCAAAGAGAGCATTAAGTTTTGAAATTGTTTTTTTCTTATCAAAGTCGCCTACAATTGAGAGTACCATTTCGTTTGTACTAAAAAGTGACGTGTAATAACTTTCTAAATCTTTTTTTGTAAATTTTGAAACCGTTTTTTCTTCTCCAAGTATATTTAATTGATAGGGATGGTTTTGATAAAATTCTTTTTTGAAATGATAGTATCCATGTGAGTGCCAATCATCAGTACGTTGAGAGATCCACTGTAGTGTTAGACGTTTTAGTTCTTTGATTTCTGATTCAGAAAATTTTGTATTGAAAATAGCGTCTTTAAAAATAGGAAGCAGCGTTTGGAAGTCTTCTGCTAGACACGCTAAATTACAATAAAAGGTATTATTTCCCACATGGGCTTGGAAATGGGCTCCATTTCCTTCAAATAGATTTTGTAATTGTTGTTTAGTGTGGTTTTTAGTTTCTTTTCCTAAAAGTTCAGATACAAAGTGACCAATTCCGTTGTTCTTGCTAGTTTCGTTTCTTAGCCCTCCGAGTGAAATAAGCTTTGCATGTGTTTTTGGTATTGAGTGGTCTTCTTTGAGTATTACTTTAAGTCCATTTTTTAATGTTATTAATTCAGGTTTCAAACTATTCTTTGAATAGATTTTTTTCTTTTTTTCTTTTTCTGTAAGCACTGGTTTTAGTATTGTTATAACCGTTCTTGAGAAGTCGAAAAATGAATTTGCAGCGCTTACTACTTCATTTTTTTTCACTTTTTTAATGTTGTCTAAATACACATCAAAAAAATGAGGCGTATGTGCAAATAAGTAAGATTGCGCAAAGCGTGCAATTTTATCTTCAATATGAGAGATACTGAGCACATCTTCAGCAACTTTCTTTTTAATTGCTTCTTTAATAATTTTTGTAGTAATAGATCCTTTTTTAATTTT
>QFBU01000073.1 GCA_003265975.1 Candidatus Marinamargulisbacteria bacterium SCGC AAA071-K20 | reverse complement strand
TGTGATGAACCCGCTTCTGGGGGGTGTTGTTAATTATGTATGAAGTAATGGTAGAACGACATTTTGCAGCTGCACATTTTTTAGAAAACTACGTAGGCCCCTGTGCCAATATGCATGGTCATAATTATAGAATTCAGTTATTTGTACAAGGGGATTCTCTAAACAAAGACAATGGGATTTTAGTTGACTTCAAAGACCTTAAAGCTCATCTAGATAAATTCATAGACACTATAGACCATAAAGTATTAAACGAAGTTCTAGATATTCATACAACGGCGGAATGTTTAGCTAAATACTTTTTTGATATTATGACGCCACATATACCAACGCATACTAAATTAACTAAAACTACACTTTGGGAATCGGACACTTGTTCAGCGTCTTATATACCTTAAGTCACTAAACTAGATCAGAATAAGAGGTAACAGTTTTTTCAAGGCCATCAATTAAAGAATCGCAAACTAATGCATGTCCTATGGACACTTCATCAATAAATTTAAGTTCACTTAATAAATAAGCCAGGTTCTCTTGGCTCAAATCATGTCCAGCATTAATAGAAACGTTACAGTTAGCTTTTAAATAATCTACTACTTGCTTATAAGGGGTGATAGCTGAAGCAGGGTCAATTTTATAATATCTAGCATAATCATAGGTGTATAATTCAACTCTATCTGCTCCAATATGATTTAAATACTCTAAACCTTTTAATTCAGGACTAATAAACAATGAGCTTCGAATATCATTTTCTCTACATTCTCTACAAATTTTTGTTAAAAACATTTTGTTGACCTCTAAGTCCCAACCAAATGAAGAGGTCAACGCATCTGGAGGATCAGGAACAAACGTCACTTGGTCAGGTTTAACCTCAACTACTTTTTTCAAAAAATCATCACTAGGATACCCTTCAATATTAAATTCAATGTCTTCATACTCTGAAGTTAACTTTCTTAGGGGTTCAAGGTCTGAATATCTAACGTGTCTTTCATCTGGTCGTGGGTGAACAGTAATACCTTTTGAGCCATATTCAATGCACTTTCGTGAAATATCAAGTAAGTCGGGCATGTTTTCACCACGAGAATTTCGAATTAGGGCAAATTTATTAACATTGATACTTAATCGAGTCGCCATGGGTTTCCTTTTTAATACGTTTTAAAAAGATAGTAAATGGGAACAATACATTCTGCAAGAGGAAATAAATAGATGACAGGCAATAAATTTATCAATAAATAAAATAAAAACAAAATCAAAAAGGGGTCAAAATGAAAAAATTCAAAAAATATATATCGTGGTGTCTTACACTATTTTTAGTGTTTAACATGGCGTTTGTGTTTTCTTGCGGAACTGCTTCAAATTCTACAGGCACAACTTCAAATCAAGGTGGCGGAGCAGGCGATGACGGTGGAGACGATGGCGGAGACGGAATTGTCAGCCCTTACGCTGGAAACTCTAAATTAGTTATCGATGTTTCCATATCTGAAGCAAACCTTAATAAAATTGGAATATCAAGCTCAGGTCGATTACTTGCTCCTAACTCCAGGCTATATAAGTCAAATTTAATATCTTTCGATGAAGTTAATTATGCTGCTAGTGCCAATCTGACTGTATATGTAGCAAAAGATGATGGGACTGAAGAATTAGTAGCAGGAATTACTGGGACAGTTGACAAAAACGGTGTGGGCGTAGTTAACGGATTAAAAGATGGTTATGCCTATGTAGTTAAGGTAGCGAAGGAAGGAACTAACGGAAAATCAGTAAACTTAGAGACACTAGTTAATGTTCCAACAGGAGAAACAGAGGTTTCTGGAGAAGCTACTGAAAAAACAATATTAATTAAACAAATAGTTTTAGACGCAATGAAAGGGGCAAACCTTGGACAAAACATTCCTCAATCAGTAATAGATTTAGTAGTAAATACGGCTATATTAACTATAAACTCCATGTTAGAAAAAGGACTTATTACACTTCCTGAACCTGTTCTTGATGGAACAGATGAATCAATAGAAGCGTTTAGTTCAACAGCGACATCAAGTACTGCGACATTATTACAAGACGATACGCTAGCAGAAAAGAAAAAAGAAGCGGAAGATGCCGCTCTAATTTCTGTGGGGACCTTAGACGAAGATCAAACAAAGAAAATTATTCGAGGCATATTTGCAGATATGATTGGAGAGCATATTCCAGTATATGAATTATTTGAAAGTACATTGGCTGACAGTTATGTAGAAGGCGAAACCTTTACAATTCAGCAAATTGCAAAAGCATATAGACATTCATTTAGAGGAAACGATAGCATGAGAGCATTTATGTCTACAGCGACTATTCAAAAAATCATAAGAGCAGAGTTATCTCAAATCGGTGACTTCTTGTATGACGATAGCAACGCAGAAGAATTAGCTCAATTACCTTACTTTGTTCAATTTGTTTTTCCAACAACTGAAGAAAAAAAGTGGACAATAGATATTGATAACCAATCAACATATACCTCAATGAAATTAACAGTCCCTCAAACGTTAATAGTATTATTAAAGTCTTCTCTAGCGCAGGGAAGAGGACTTGATAGCCTTCAAACTGACTATCCAGAAGAAGGGTTCTCAAATCTTAATCCACAAATCATGAAAGATATGTTTTACGGTGACTTATTCTTTGACCAATTACAATTTCTTGAGTCGCTAGACTTATTAACGATAGCGGAAGACAGTGTGATGATTAATAAAATTAGAATTGAAACTCACAAAGATTGGACCTGGAATCAAGAAACAGAAACTCATACAGTAGTAAATCTATTGAGAGTTGAACTAAATCTTCACACTGGTCACGAAGCACCAAATATCGACAAAGCAACATTAACATACACAGCAAAAGACGGAACTACAAAAGTTGTAGAATTTGCTAAAGATGATTGGGGAAATCACTTTATGATTGAACCTTGGCATTGGGAGGAAAGTAAACAAACAAGAATTTCTGACTTTGCTACAGGAACAGCAATCATAAAAGTATATGGAGAAGATGCTGCAGTGCTTGTAAGTACTGAAAAAGATATTTATAACTTTGGCGTTCCAAGACCAGAAATTATTAGTCCTACTTGGGGTGACCAATCAGGGACTATTGCAGTGAATGATGATGGTTTTGCAGAACTAAAAGTACAATGGAAGGTACCTACTACAACAGGTGTAGATGCTACAAAATATGAAGTAAAGTATTCTGTTCGAATAGAGCAAATTGCTGAAGGAAAGCAGGGGCCTGTTCCAAATAACGTAGGTGACTTTCCTACAGAGTCAGAAGTCCATTCTAGAGCAGACGGATGGGATATTGACGATGGCTGGAGAAAAAGAGAAGTTATTTTTGATACTGAACCTGGGCATATGGATCCTGAATTTAGACATCAACAAAATAATTATGGCCCTCCTGATGAGGATGTAGACAACACGGTAAAACCTAATTACCTTTCAGGAACACAGTTCACATTACTGAGTAAAGGAATTAAATTACCAAAAACGCAGCAAAATAATGACTATAGAATAATGTACTCCATAAGAGTTGTACCTGTAGTAGTTAGGTTGTCTGATGACAAGGTTGTAGACAGAGGAGAAATGGACGAACGTCACTTTGAAGTATCAGAACCAGTAAATTGGGAATTAAAACTTCAAGGAACTGTTAAGGTCACTGATAAGTTTACTGAAATGGTTAATAGTTTGCCAAAAAACAGTGACGGAAATGTAGTTGATGGAACATTGAAGATTGGGTTGTTTAAGGCTCATACCTGGGACAAATCAACAAACTCTCATAAAGAATTTATCTGGGATTTTTCAAAACATACTGACGGAGCTTTAAGCCCAGTGAGTAATGGAGGTGAGCTACTTGTAGCTGACTTAGGTTCTATAGCTTCAATTTCAGTTGAAGACTCTCTGTCCTTTTCAATGCCACAGGTAGACAAAGCAGACAACGTACTTGAGCAAGGGACTGGATATAGGATCATTATCTTCTTTGATCAAGACGAACCAACAGATGGGCTAGCCGATTGGACTACTTCAAACGAAGACAAAATTGACAGCTCAAGTACCAATTATTATTTCCTAGAATATATGTTCGACAAAGGTGAGATTATGGTAGAGCCAAGTGGCGTGATGTTCTTTGATGACGGACAGCCACAGATGGTAACCGAAAAAGAAACCGAGGACCAAAGCATAGAACTAGTTTGGGGATGGGATAGCGTCTTTGACAACTACAGCAAGGCGGACGGAACCCAAAGCGGAAATAACTAAATAGGGGGGGCAGTAATTATTAACGAGAGAATGATTATTAGGTATTAAAAAAACGCTACTCAGTATTGAGCAGCGTTTTTGTTGGAAAGTTGAAAATAATCTTAGGTTTCAATGTTTTATTGAAGTACAATAAAGACAAATTCCAAAGGATAAAAAGCAGAGGTAAGTTTATGGAAAAAAGTAACTTTATAAGAAGGGGGATAGGTGCGCTACTGATGCTAGCCATGGCATTTACAGTGTCTTGTGGTTCTAGTACAAGTACAAGTACAACATCTACTAGCGATGCTGTTAGTTACGCTGGTAATGCAAAAATTACATCAAGTGTTTCAGTTGCAGAGTCAAGTCTAGCAGAAATTGAAAGTACACCATCCGGTAGAAGGATAGCTCCTTCTGACAGTCGTTTTAGTAAGTTAATGTTAGCTGGGATAGATAATTCCAGAACCATTGACGGAGCTGATGCATGTTTATATGAATTGAAAGCAGACGGAACTGAAATCACAACTAACATTTGCGTAAAAGTTGCTGACGGGGTTGCCATTTTTGATGGAGTAAAAGACGGCGTTATGTACGTCATTAAAGTTATTAAAACGGGTGACAATGGTTATGCAATTCATTTAGAGTCAATTGCTAACGTTCCAGCAGGAGAAACAACATTAACTTCAGAAGTTAATGAAAAAACAATGGCTATTAGACAATACATTGAAGACTCATTAGCTAAAGCAACAACAGCAGCGTCTATTTCTTTAGACGAAGCGACATTTACCATCATTGTAAATTTAGCGACACAAATTGTGACTGACTTAATTAAAACTGGTGAGATTTCTCTTGATCCAGTTGTTAAATCAGCTGCTGACTTAACAAGACTTGAGGAGCAAGCTGTAGAAGCTGGTGCCGCAATTGAGTCTGACGATAGTATGCAAGACGCACAAGCTGATGCTGCAACTATTGCATTGTTAAGTGCTGACAGTATTGCCATAGATGATGCTAAAAAAGTAATTAACAGACTACTTGTTGTAATAATGGGTGAATCCATTGAAGGCTTTTTTATTGATGCTTTCGCTGAACAAATGGTAAACGGAAAAGAAATCACTTTAGGTGACTTTGCTTCTGCTTTTAAAGGGTCACTTAACAGCGAACTTCCAACAGTAGTTTCTGAATATTTAACTTCAGACGTAATACTTGGGTTACTTCAAGATGAAGTTGAAAATGGATTAATCAAACGAATTTATCTAGATCATGCTGGAACAGACCAAGAACAGGTTCCAACAATTGCAAAATTAGTTTTCCCTGCATCAGAAAGTGCAAAATGGGCTGATGTTAGTAATTCAACAGTTATGAATGTTCCACAAACGCTCGCTGTTTTAATATCTAATAATAACTTGTTTGGTGAAGGGCTAAAGAATGACAGTAGTCTGCCAGATGCTGTAAAAACGGCGCTCCAATCTTTGGGTGGTGATACCCACAAAGACGGCTTGTTCGATCCCATTGGCATGATTATGGATATGGGGTTTGTTAAACTTACTGCAGGGTCCTATAACTTCACTGGGCTTCGTAGTTCGGTAGTTTCGTTCACTGACTATAGTCAAGGACAAAACCCACAAAAAACAGTTGCTCTAGAAATTGAGGTGAATATACTTTACCCAGCTAATGAAACAATTTCTAAAGTAGAAATTACTTATACAGACTCAAATGGTGCGACTCAAACCAAAGAAATTCCAAAAGAAAGTTATGGCGGAATGGGTGGCGATCAAGTTGATAACGAGGAGATTAATGATAGCGCTACAGACTTCCAAGAGTCTAGATTTAGATTAGACCCTTGGAAACGTGACGATAATGGTGACAGCCAAGCTGTAAGCGGATTTGTTGCTGGAACGGCTACTGTTAAAGTTTATTC
Organism: Candidatus Marinamargulisbacteria bacterium SCGC AAA071-K20; assembly: GCA_003265975.1. GTDB lineage: Bacteria > Margulisbacteria > Marinamargulisbacteria > AAA071-K20 > AAA071-K20. The sequence continues at coordinate 174 of QFBU01000073.1, read as the reverse complement.
AGGTGCAACAGTAAAAGCTACAGAAACTGTTGAACTTGAAATATTCGAACTTGGTGACGTCCAATTCATCTCTCCAAACGACGCTCAGTCAATTGGATCTAACGATGATGGTGAAGTGACTGACTTCGTAGTTCGTTGGAAAGAGCCAACGGGAAACTTTAATACTGAAAAGTA
>QFBU01000072.1 GCA_003265975.1 Candidatus Marinamargulisbacteria bacterium SCGC AAA071-K20 | reverse complement strand
AAAGTAGGCGCCTGTGTCACAAGCCCAAATTATGGCACATAAATATAGTGTTAATAAGAGTCCGTTTGGTAAGTTTCTAAGTAGAATTAAAAAAGGAATTGAACTACATAACAACAAAATTGTTTTGAAGAAACCCCCATCCTTTGTGTGGTATAAAAAAAGTTTTTTAGAAGACAATTCGATTAAGTGAATGATGGTAATTATTCCAATTAAAATAAAAAAGTAAGGCGTTGTCCAAATGGTGATAAACTGGGGCAAATTAATGCAAATTACTGAAAGTAATACAATGCAATAGGTGACTATCGCTTTTAGTGAAAATGGCTTCTTTTTGTATAGCGTTAAAGATTCATAAGCCATAATTAATGAAATAATTGCTACAAAAGCTGTAAAGAACAGGTCCCCTTTTAATGTAAAGCTGACTGTTACTACTAATAGTAAAGAACCGGTTAATAAACGAGTAAGCATTATAAGCCCCCATACCTCCGGTGCCTACTTTGATATTCTTGAAGTATTTTTCCTAATTCATCTAGATTGAAATCTGGCCAAAAAATATCGGTAAATACAAATTCTGCATAAGACAATTGCCATAATAAAAAATTACTAATTCGATACTCTCCGCTAGTCCTTATAAATAGGTCTGGGTCTGGAATGTCTTTAGTATAAAGGTAATTAGAGACGTCTTTTTCTGTTAAGTCGTTTATCTCTTCTTTGCTTAATGTTTTTGAGATGGTTTTAATAGCATCAAGTATTTCTCGTCTTGATCCATAGTTAATGAGTAGGTTTACTTGAATTACGTCGTTGTGCTCAGTTTGTTTTTCTAGTGACTTCATATGCTTTCTCAAATCTTCAGACAAACCTTCTTTATCTCCGAGTACTTTAACTCTTGCGCCATTTTTGTTGAGATTTTTCACTTCATTTATGCTTAGTTGTTTAAATAGTGACATTAAGAACTTAACTTCGTCTTCTGGGCGCTTCCAATTTTCACTTGAAAAAGCATATACTGAGAGGTACTTTATTCCAAATCGAGAACAATTTTTTACGGCTACTCTAAATGCTTCAGTTCCTGACTTGTGACCCATGATTCTTGGTAAGTGTCTTTTTTTTGCCCACCTTCCATTTCCATCCATAATTATTGCGACGTGCGTGGGTATGTTTTCGGATTCTAAGTTAAAATCTTCTAGGTGTTTGTCAACGATTAGGGTATCTGTCAGTCCTGAAATTGTGGGCATGAATTAAATAGTTAGTAGTTCAGTTTCTTTTTCTTTAAAAAGAGTTTCTATTTTTGAAATAAAATCATCGGTTATTTTTTGAGTGTCTTGTTGTAATCTTTTTGAGTCGTCTTCGGTAGCGTCACCTTGTTTTTCTTCGGCTTTGATTTGGTCAATCTTATCTCTACGAATATTTCTTACGGCTACCTTAGTTTCCTCTGAAACTTTGCCGATGTGTTTGACTAATTCTTTTCGTCTGTCTTCTGTGAGTTCGGGAAGTTGAATACGAATTAAATTGTCGTCAGTGTTTGGATTAAGTCCTAAATTTGAGGCGATTATTGCGCGCTCTACGTTTTTAACAGCATTTCTATCAAATACATTAAGTAGTAACGTTCTTGCTTCAGGCACACTAATTGATGCTACTTGCTTTAGAGGAACCATAGATCCGTAATAGTCTACTTGGATTGTGTTTAGCATGTCTGGATTTGCACGGCCTGTTCTTAAACCGACTAGTTGTTGTTTAAAGCTATCAATAGATTTTGCCATTCTTTCTTTTAAAGATTCCATAGTTTTAGACTCCTGTTCCAATTTTAAGCAATTTTAGTACCTATCGATTCGCCAAGCAATGCTTTTTTTATGTTTCCTTTTTTATGAAGATCAAATACAACGATAGGAATTTGGTTGTCCATACAAAGAGAAAGTGCCGAAGCATCCATAACTTTCAGTTCTTGTTTTAAAACGTCTAGAAATTTTATAGCGTCAATTTTTGTGGCCTTAGGATTTTTAACAGGATCGTCAGTATATACTCCATCTACTTGAGTGGCCTTAAAGAGTCCGTCAGCCTTTATTTCAGCGGCTCTTAAAGATGCCGTTGTGTCGGTAGTAAAATAGGGGTTGCCTGTTCCTCCAGCAAAAATAACAATTCTACCTTTTTTTAGATGTCTCAAGGCTTTTCCTAATATGAATGGCTCTGCTACTTCTTTAATTTCTAAAGCACTTTGTACACGTGGATGTAATCCTACTTTTAGAAGAGCGTCTTCTAAAGCAAGTGCGTTCATGAGAGTTGCTAGCATTCCAGAATAGTCGGCTCTAACGCGATCCATCCCTTTTTCGGAAGCGGATAAACCTCTGAAAATATTTCCTCCGCCAATTACAATGCAAATTTCTGTTCCTAAGTCGTAGGCTTCTTTAATTTCATTAGCAATAAATGTTAAAAATTCAGGATCAATTCCATAGTCACGGTTTCCTTTAAAGGCTTCTCCGCTAAGTTTGATTAGTACGCGTTTGTAATGGGGTTTCATTTTTATTATGATTTTCCTTAATTTGAAGTATGGTTTTTATTCTAGAGATGTCGCTTATAAAAGTCAACGTGATGACTAATGTTAATGCCTGCGTTATTATAGTGTTTATGGAAGTATTTATTACAATTTTGGCTCTGAGTATTGTTGTGTTTATTCATGAAATGGGGCACTTACTTGCTGCAAAGTTTGTCGGTGTGGGTGTCTATGAATTTAGTGTGGGTATGGGCCCGAAAATTGCTCAGAAAAAATTTAAAGATACTATTTATTCTTTAAGGCTGTTACCTATTGGGGGCTTTGTTAAATTAGCTGGGCTAGATGATGAAAAAGATAAAAAAATTCCAGATCAAATAAATTTTAGAAAAAAATCTATTAGTCGAAGAGCTCTAATTATTAGTGCCGGTTCAATCATGAATTTAATTTTAGGGTATTTAGTTTTTTTCTTGTTATTTTACTTTATTGGATTTAGTAAGATTTCCCCTTCAATTGAGAAAGTCGTCTTAGACTCTCCTGCAAGCAGAGCCGGGTTAATGGCTGGCGACGAAATTACTTTTATAAACGATAGTAAGGTTGATGATGTCTATGAAGATGTTATTTCAAGAATTTCTCAATCTAAAGGTGACTCGATTTCTTTAACTTTTAACAGAGATGGCTCGTCGTCGGTAGTGTCTTTAAGCCCCGAGTTAATTCAAGGCAAAGACGTATATAGAATTGGAATTGTTTTGTCGGCTATTCAAGAAGAAACTTTGTTTTTGGATTGTGTGCGTCTTAGTGCAAAAGCTACGTGGGGACATGTTCTTTTGGTGTTTAAAAGTTTGGATATGTTAATTTCTGGAGAAGCAGAATTTAAAGATATGACAGGGCCAGTTGGAATCGTTCAGTTTGCGTCATTTAGTTTAACAAAAAGCATGGTTAGTTTCTTTGAAATTATGGCGTTAATAACTATCAGTTTAGGTGTTATTAACCTATTCCCCTTTCCCATACTTGATGGGGGACATTTATTTTTCTTAGCACTAGAAGGAATAAGAAAGCGTCCCGTTTCAAAAAGAGTTGAAGAAATAGTGAATGGAATTGGTGTTGTTTTTTTGTTAGTTACGATGGTTTTAATTTTGTTTAATGATATCTTTTTTTGGAAGGACAGAGTCGATTTATTGGATAAACTATAGGGGTGGGACACAATGATAAAAATTAAACGATTAACTAAGCGATATGCTAGTGGGGTAACGTCTTTAGAGAATGTTGACTTTGAAGTACAGAAAAACGAATTCGTATATTTAGTAGGGCCATCAGGTGCTGGTAAGTCTACGTTGTTAAAAATGATTTTTAGAGCGGACGTTCCCACAGAAGGAGAAATATTTATAGATAATTTTTCCTTAAAAGAAATAACTCAGCGTCAAATACCCTACTTGAGAAGGAGTATTGGGGTTGTGTTTCAAGACTTTAAACTACTTCCTAATCGAACAGTATTTGAAAATGTAGCTTTTGCACTCCAGTTTTTAGAAATGTCACGCTCAAAAATAAGAAGACAGGTGAGCCAAGTTTTGGAGTTGGTAGGACTACAAGAAAAAAAAGATCAGTTACCAGGAGAGTTGTCGGGTGGTGAACAGCAACGAATTTGTATCGCTAGGGCGATTGTAAACAACCCTCCAATATTACTGGCGGATGAGCCAACTGGCAGTTTAGATCCTGACACGTCTTGGGACATTATGCAGTTATTAAGTAAAATTAATACACGAGACACCACTGTTTTGGTTGCAACTCATAATAGAGGAATTGTTGATGATATTAGAAAACGAGTTGTTGCTCTTGAGAATGGACGGATTGTACGCGATCAAGACTATGGAGCTTATTATTCATGATTAGACACTTAGCCTTTTTTATTTCTGAAGCGTACATTGCCTTTAGACGTTCGGGTATTATGATTTTTATTGCGATAGGTACAATAACGGTCTCTTTGGTTGTTTTTGGTTTAGTTCTCCTCATTAATGTAAATATGAATAATGTTGCTCATTTTATAGCCTCCAAAATAGAAATAAGATTGTTTTTAAAAGATGGCTTAACCATGAATGAAATTTCAAGTTTTCAAGAAGAGATTCGACTTATCCCAGAAGTTAAGGATGTAGTTTTTGTTCATAAGGACAACGCCTGGAGAGAATTTAAAGAGCAATACAGAAATCTAAGCCTTTCAGATTTAGTGCATACAAACCCTTTGCCTAATGCGTTTAAAGTGATTTTAAACAACAATTTAACTATTAAACGTATTGCCAGTAAATTATCACTTCAAAATTACTATGTTTCAGATATTGTATATGGCGGCCTTATTGCTGAGAGGATGGAGCGGTTTGCAACATTAGTTAAGGTTGGGGGCATAATATTAGTGGGTATTCTTTCCTTGGCTACATTATTTATTATTTTTAATACTATCCGGCTAACGGTCATTAATAGGCAGAACGAAATAACCATAATGAAATTAGTGGGAGCCACAAATCCGTTTATATCTGGGCCGTTTATTATTGAAGGCTTGATTATGGGAATTTTTGGGTCTATGTTGTCAGTAGGGTTGTTAAAATTTGCGTATCATTTTTTTGGGATTCAAATTCAAAAAAGTATCCCTTATTTACCCATTGTTTTTGATGCATTAACATTGAATAAAATATATTTATCTATAGTGTTTCTGGGGGCTCTTTTGGGTACTTTGGGGGCTCTTTTGTCTATTAAGAAGTCATTGAAAGCAGCAATTTAGGAGGAAGAAAAATGTTAAGATTTTTAAGAGAGAAAGCTCATATTATAGGATTAACTATTGTTATTTCATTTGGGTTAACAATGTTTGCGGGGTCTGTTTTTTTAGGGAAACAAAATGGTGAGTCTTCGGCTTCTAGAGGCAAAGATTTTAGTAATGAAATCGCAGTTTTAGGCGATCAACCTGTTCCGAGAGATGAAATTTCTTTGAATTTAAATACTATTGTGTCACAGGTGAACTTCAACCAAATCGGAGGGCGTTTAACACCAGAAATGTTGGAAATTATTCGATATAACGCGCTACTTCAAACTGTACATAATATGATATTAAGAGAGGGTGCAAACGCTGCTAATGTTAAGGCTGACAAATTTGATGTTGATCAAGCGATGGACATTATCTATAGAGAAAATGATCTCAAAAACAAGAAAGCTTTTAAAGCAATTCTAAAAAAACAGGATATAGACTACAAGCATTACATGAAAATGGTTAGGGCTGATATCAAAACAAGAAAGTTTACTCTGAAGTTAAGAGATGATGTTCAGGTTACTGATCAAGATGTAGAAGATAAATACACAGAAGTACGTGGACAGCATATTTTATTTTTAATTAATGAGCCTGAGTTAAAAACTGAAAAAGAAGAGCTAGCTGGGACAGTATATCAGAAGCTTCAGGAAGGGCTTTCGTTCAACGAAGCGGTTAAATTATATTCAGACGACAAGGGTAATAAGAATAAAGATGGCGATTTAGGCTGGTTTAAGCAAGGTACGTATGTAAATGAACTTGAAAAAGCACTTTTTTCTTTAGACAAAGAAAGTTACTCGAAGCCGTTTAGAAGTCAGTATGGATTTCATATTGTTAAATTATCTAGCAAGCGTAAAATTGACAAGCCTACATCATTTGATTTAACTACTGAAAAACAATCTTTGTTAAAGTCTAGGCAAGAAACAGAAGTTCAAGATTTTATTTCGACTAAGTTGATTGACCTTGGTTTAGTAGTGCAGGACCCTTTTTTTAGAGCGTATCATTCTAAGAAAAATGGACAGATTTTAGAGGCTGTATCTGCATATAATCAACAGGTATCAAGAAATCCGTATAGTCCAGAGC
>QFBU01000071.1 GCA_003265975.1 Candidatus Marinamargulisbacteria bacterium SCGC AAA071-K20 | reverse complement strand
ACCGTCATACAGACTCAAATCGTGATAGTGAAAACGGGTTATATTATTTTAACCACAGGTTCTATGATCCTATGAGTATGAGGTTTCTTTCTAAGGATCCTGCTGCTATCGATGTGAATGATCCGAGAACCATAAACAGATACACTTTTGTGAACAATAATCCTCTAAGATATTACGATCCAAATGGAATGTTTTCATGGGAAGGATTCACTTCTTCGATTAAACAAGGTTGGGGTGATAATGGGTTGTCAGGTGCTATTTCTGGTGGATTTGGGAACCTTGGTGAGAACTTTTCTAACTTTTCTGATGGGAAGGGGTTTAGTGACAACCTTCAGTTAGATAGAGTTTTGAATTTTGAGGCTGAGTTTGCACCTTCACCAGGTAGTGGCAGTTATGTTGAAGGTAGTTTAAATATAAAAGATGGTTATGGCTCGACACTGGATAGCTGGAAGGCAAATTCCGGAGGATGGGGAAAAGGAGCTATTCCTAGCGGTACTTATCAATTAAGTGATCTAAATCCTAACCGAACTGATAAGTTTGCAATGAGAAGAATGTCTATAGGTGGAAAAGCTTGGTCTGTAAACTTAAGTGATACATTTGATAGAACTTTGTTAAGAATCCATCCTGATGGAGGTAACTATATAGGAACATCTGGCTGCATTGGTGTTATGGAAAGTTTGGAAAGGCATATGATTTTACTAAGACAACTTGAACTTCATGCATTTAAAGAAATTCAAGTGGGGTATTAGGAATGAAAAAAAGATATTTTGTAATATTCTATATTTTGTTCTCTATTATTTTAATTTCATGTGATGAAAAACAGAATGGGAAAACTCCAAAAGTACCAGAAATTCAAGAATATAATATAAGCTTTGTTTACGACCATATTAGGCCTCTACGTTCTCAGCTTCAACAAAATTCTAATGCTGATAATGTCTTTGATTCTGGTATTAACAGTGTTGATTTACTAGATCTAAGCAGTTTTTCTAAAAGTCATTTTTCTGACTTTGCAAGTTTCAAGAATCAGGAGTATTTGAGTTTTTTTAATAAGAGAAAAACTCAAGTCATTAGTTTTTTTGGGAATATTGATGAAATTAGTATTGAATTAGTTCAGAAACATCATTTTAGTGACAGTGCCGGAATAATTCATATGACAGATATTCCCAATTTTACTACAACAAATGGTATAGCCTTGGAGATGGCAAAAGATGATGTGAAAAAAATATTAGGAGAGCCTATTTATAGGTTTAAAGAACGAGGGCATGAAGTACTTTACTATCAGATCTCTGATCTAGCTCCTAACTTAAAAAGTCAAATTCTGGCAGAATATGAAGATAAAATAAGATTTGTAAATATTTATACTGGTATCTATATATTTAAAAACAATAGATTAATTGAAATGTCATTTGGGTTTCCTTCTCCTTGAAACTCAAAATAAATAAAAACGGCCTACAAAACTTGATTTATTTCTATCAAAAATAAAAAATATTTCCAACCTCTTTCCAAAGCAAGAATTGGCTCCCGCCTAGCCAATTCCCCCCATTAAAAGAATTTTAATCCAAGTACAACGAACACCAATTTACCCATTTCTTAATGTATTAATTTGTTAATTTGTTAATTTGTTAATTTGTTAATTTTCTATTAAAAACAAAACCAGACACAAACTCAAACCTAAATTTTGAAATTATTCCGCTCAAAAGAACGAACCCGTAAGCTCCCCCCACCGAGCTTACCTAAGCATTGTCCTAAACCAATCCTACTCCCCCTCAACACAACGCCGATACTCTTTCTGGATATCATTGATATTCAAATTTACGTACCTCAGAGTCGCTTGTGGTGTACTGTGGCCTAACAACTCTTGCACATACCTCAACGGCATCCCTCTCACTATTAAATGACTCGCTACTGTGTGGCGAAAACTATGCAACGCTATTCGCTTTTTCCTTCCAAAAATTAACGCCATTTTTTGGCGACGAATCAAATGCAAAGGCCCATGGGCCGGTAGTTACGTAGCAAAGTCAGTGTATGAGGCAAACTAATGAATATAACCAAACAAAAGCTTCTTCAACTACTCAAAAAAGGTCTGGTTCTTTTCTTTGCTCAAGCTTTTCAATTTATCTGTAGTCTCATATTTTTATGAAAGGAGAATTAGTCATTAAATTATAAAATAAAAAAACTCTAAAAGAGCCTGGACAATGCCTTTTCCTAAACCAAAATAGCCGCCCCGCCAAGCGGCTTTTGCATCATCGGTTTGTGAAAAAGAATATCGTTTTGATCAATTATCTTTTAGAAGGTGTCTTTGTATTTGATTCACTAGATGCGGACAAAAGAGTCAAGCCAATAACTACAAAAACACTGAGTAGAGAATCTTTCCATGAAAGCGAAGTTTGTATCCATACTAAAGCTATAATGAAAAATACATAAAAAAAGCCTAAAAATATAAGCTCAAATTTCTTCTGTATGCTTTGAGTAATTGGTTTGAAAAGTCGAAAGAAAAATAATGATATTTCTGTTAAAAATGTAATAAACACCTTACAAGCTATAAATATTACTAATATCCTAGGCGATGCCCAAGTCAAAAAATCATATAATTTTAACCTACCCTCAAAGAAAAAAAACGAGCCACCATGTGAATGGTCACCTCTAATGCCTATATTGTTTATATACTCCCAAGAGTAGTATGAATGCGTATCAAAAAACATACTCGAAAGGAGATACGAAAAAGTAAATAAGATATAAAGAAAAAATATTATTAATGAATTATTAACTGCTACTCTAAGAAGTTTTAAGTTGCGATTTTGAAAGTCTGTTGAATTCGATTCAGTAATAGAGGTCTCATTCACCATAATAGTCTCATTTAATGAGTTGGAATTATTAACTTTTAAAATTGGAACCTTAAATTTCAAAAAGGAATATATTATCGAAGAAATAACACCAGAAAAAATATTTAAAAAAACACCAAATAAAAGATACATTCTAATATTATACTCTTAATCTAAAATCTATAAAACTTTGAATTTCATTTGTACTTAGGTAGAATTAAACTATGACGACTCAAACCACATCTAATAAGCTTCTTTCTCTAAATGAATCGCTTCCTGTGTCCATTAAAAAACGCTTCAGCTTCGTCGAAAAAGCCCTTGAATTTACAGTGCCAAAAAACCGTCATACAGACTTAAATCGTGATAGTGAAAATGAGTTATATTATTTTAACGCTCGATTCTATGATCCGGAGACAAAACGGTTTCTTTCTAAAGATCCTGCTGGAATGTCAGCTAGTGATCCTAGAACATTAAATCGTTACACTTTTGTTAATAACAATCCCCTTAGATACTATGACCCTGATGGACGGTTTTGGAAAGAATTGGGGCAGTTTTCATCATCAATTGCATCCCATAGTGCTAAGAACATGTTGATTTTTGGTGCAGCTAGTCTAGCTTTCAATTTAGCTGCTGGTAATGATAACTTGGGTGATTCTGTTCTTGGTGGAATGATGATTGGGGCTGGGTATGGGGCTCTTCAAGGGGCTAGTTATGGGTTAAATGCTTTTAATAAGCCTGGATTAGCGGATATTGAAGTTTCAGCAAAAGAGTCACAATTACATGAAATTGGAATAGGTTCAAATGAAATTGCTATAAAAAAAATTGGACCCAATGGACGAAATGAAAGTGTTGTAATAAAAAATGAATTGACAGGGGCTTCTAGACCCCCCAAGCCTCAAAATATGGCTACTTTTAATCTATTTGGAAATGACCAGGCGTTTAAGATGTTTGGTAAGAATGTTCCCTATGGAAAGGTGTTACATGGTGTTGCAGATGTACCTAGGTGGATAGCGTGGGGGACATCCCCAGAAGATCCGACTACACTCTTAATTAGAAGTCAGAAGACGGTATTAGCTCTTCAAAATATGGTGTTTAAATAATGAGTTTCTTGAAAAATAGTGTTGTTATTTTATCCATATTCTTTTTAACAAGTTGCAACCCTATTCGGTTTGAATATTATAATATTGTTCCAGAATCGTCTAACTTCTATGATCAGTTATTGATTGATGAAGTAAAAATACGACCTTCTTTTAGGCCAATGTCAGAAAATATTCTTAGTGAGTCACATGCTACTCATTCAGGTCCATATATGTTTTCTTTGTATATCTCAAACGGAATTAATGAAAAACAACGTATATTGAAAAAAGTTGTGCCTATTAATATATACTTACTAGAGAATAGTGAGGCTAAAATTGCACAGAATGAATTATCTGATTTGAAAATATGGAGAACCTCAAGGTTAGGCAATCCACTTTATCCAGAAGATTTCACAACAGAGTTTTATGCCTCTTTGAATTTAGATATCGATTGGGAAAACTTAGAAACCATAAAAGTCCATGTAGAATTCAAAGCAATATTCGAAGAAGATGGAAAAGAGTCCGAAAAAGTATTCAAAAAAGAAATCAGATTTGTACCATATCACGATATACAAGATACAACTGGGTTCTCAAGACTTGTAGTTTAAACGTCTCTCCCAAAGCAAAGATTGGCTCCCGCACAGCCAGTTGTTTCCATTAAAAGGTTCTTAATCAAACTACATCGAACACCATTTTGCCCATGTCTTAATGTATTAATTTGTTAATTTGTTAATTCTCAACTAAAAACTAAAACCAATCCTAAAATCAAACCCAAATCCACTTTCCAAAGCAAAAATTGGCTCCCGCACAGCCAACTTTAACCATCAAAAGATTCCTAACCCAAGTACAACGATTACCCATTTATTAAATACCTAAATACCTATTATGAAGCTTAAAAATAACCACCCCAAAAATCAAACCAAAATCCAATTGCCAAAGCAAAAAACCGGCTCCCGCACTGCTGGTTTCTCATTCAAATTGAAAGTAACCCGCGAGATGCCCCTCACGTATCATCCTATTAATTAAGTTCGAGGCTTTTCCTTATTGAAAAATGAAACTTCTAAAGTTCTCTTAAAAAGAGGCCTGTATTTAATAGAACTGTCTTTAAAATATAATAAAGCTAGATAGAAATTCATATGATCTTTTACTACATAAGCGGGTACTAAATCACTACCCTTATTCTTTATTCCTGTATCTAAATGTACACGAAGAAATGGATCACTACTTTTTTTACCTATTAGATATTTAACGTGGTATGTTCCATTTTTATATATATCAAAAACAAAAACCTCTCTATAATCAGTTGTTTCTTTAATATAAATATCTACGGTGTTTGGCTTATATTTACCGTATCCCCACTTACCCTTAAATTTATCAAGTTTTGGGATTCCTTCTACGCTTACTTCTTTTAATCTCTTAAAATAATCACTTGGCGTACTTTCATAATTTTTAAAAACTGAGGGGAATACTCTCTTATACCCATTTTTCTTAACTAATTCCACGGTGTTTAAAAATTGTTGTTCACCATCTATTTCTTTCATATCTAACAGTAGCCCTACTAACATATGTTTATCGTAAAACAATTCTATCTGAGATATCTGATAATCATTATTAAATTTTGGGACTGTTCTATATTTTCTTTTTACTTTATATTTATTAGTTATTATTTTAAAAGTGCTAACACATTCATAATCCTCACTAAATCTTTCAATCTTGTCTTTTGGAATATTCAAAGCGTCGTAGTTTTTTTGAATAGTCCCTCCTAAAATCAAATTAGTCCCAATTATTGGTACTTCCAGCATGTGTTCATTTGGTTGAGATGCTATCAATAAACTACAAAAGAGGCACCACAAAGCTATTAACTTAATTATTACTTTCATTCTTAATCCTTAATTTTCTGATTTGTTTTGACGAATTTAGAAGTTTACCCCTGTAAATAAAGCGTAGTGAAAACCGCCTCCACTAGTGGTAGTACTGTTACTTGTTATGTTGAAACTTGAGTAATCAAATTTGATCCCGGCATGGATTCCTTCTGATAATTTAAAGGTAGGTGCAACTTCTAAATAGTAACCTAGTCCAAACTTGCTTACGCTATCTTCAAAGCTATTCCATTTAAACTTTAAATCAACATTTCCGAGGGTAATCCCACCCCCGTAAAGTAAATTAAATGTGTCTGAACCTGAATAGTACTTTCTTAATCCTAACCTAATTTCTTTAGTGGTAAGAGTTAGCTTTGCGGTGCCAAAAAAATCATCAGTTTCAGTTTCTGATTTGCCAGATTTTAGAAGCCCAAATACAAAATAGGTGTTTGAATTTTTGATTTTAATGTCAAAGTCTCCTCCAATTTCAGTTTGTTCTTCTAATGGTTTCCAGTCTGATGAATTTAGTATTTTTCTTCCAAACTGAATATTTATGTGTTTTGAGGGTGTAGCTATGCTTGTGCCCCCTAGTATAAATATACTAATTAAAATTCCAGTTAAATATCTTTCTAGTTTCATTTTCTTCTCCGTTGATCATTAATTTATGTAAATACAATTTACCTTACGTAATATAATACGTAATTAAATTATTGTAAATAGAATAAAAATTACGTATCTAGTTGGCTTTTTTTGCTTGTCTAAGTTGAGTTTTAGATATTATGAAGGGTTTTGTG
>QFBU01000070.1 GCA_003265975.1 Candidatus Marinamargulisbacteria bacterium SCGC AAA071-K20 | reverse complement strand
AATTGACAGTGTACTTTAATACCTCCCTTTGCACGTCTAAACTTAGCCCAATCAAATACAGATAAGCACAAGTCTATGACGCTAGAGTCTATCGCATAAAGAGGATTCTTGAACTTAAACGTTGTTTTCTCAGTGAGCCCACTACATTTCTTGAGCATCGTATAAAATAGTGACTCATACACCTCATAAGGAACTCTATTATTAGCATCACTAATGGTTGAGCGTTTAATTTTCTCAAGACCGATGTGGTACCACTTGCTTTGGTGTTGCTCAAGTCCACAGACAATATCTCTCAAACTGTCTTTCTTTCGTATCGGAGAATATAAATGAACGACAAACAAGGCTTTTGTGGTGAAATATTTTACATATCGGTCTGATTTGAACCTTTTTATGGAATTCTCAAACTCTTGTTGTGGCAAAAATTGTAATAATTGATTTAAAACTGTGCTAAATTTAGTCATAGGCTATTCCTCCTGGATTTGGTTGTTTAAGAGGATAGCCTATAGTAACTTTCTAAAGCACGTCTACGACGTGTTATTTTATGCCTGCTTTATGCTGAAGTTTTTTTGTTTTTACCGGACAGTAGTGAAGAATACTAGAGTTAATAATAGTAGACGTTAATGAAACTCTTCAAGAAACTAAGAAGACCTTAGAAGAATTAGAATTTAGTATGTATACAAAAAACCTTCCACCTTCTCACTCTTCAGCAAATGGGTCTTTAAAATGAGGTGGTAGATATGAAATGTAGCCCAAAGACGTCGACGTAAGGTCGATTGAGCAATTGTAATTAGCGGGAATAAGTAAGACCTCACCCTTAATAAGGATTTCAGAAAAACCATCCGCGTTTATAGTTAAAGCGCCATCAGAGCAAAAAATAAATGAAAACGAGTCTTTAATACAGACAGGCTGAGATTTTGACAATTGCTGTGTCGCAAAATAGGGCGTGTCAAAGTGATAAAAGCCATTTTTGTTAGGCTCATATTTTGTTGGAAGATTGTCAAAATAAGTATTATACAAATATAAATCACGGTCATCGTCCAAAGAAAAGTCACAATGTCTCGGCTGGTTTTTTTCTATGTCCAAAACTCGCTTGGTAATGTTACAAGGCTGTTGAATTTCATAAATGGTCCCTTTTAATATGGCATGAACGGTACCTGGCGAAATTAAGTAACTTTCTCCTTTATTAAGGGTGTAAAAATTAAAGTAAGCTTTAATGTCTTGGGTTGTGGTGTAATTTGACCTGAAATGGTCTACTTCTTTCATAAAAGGATCTTTCATACCGGGTTTAAATCCTACAATAAGTTCTACATTGTCTTCTAATGCTATCCAGGCCTCCGTTTTCCCAGATACAAATTTACCTTTTTCTACGTGATTTTCATCGTGCAGTTGGATAGAAAGCGGGCCACTCGCAAAAATTACCTTAGCAAATAGAGGTACTATGTCATATTTAGTAATACCTGCCGTGAGCGCTCCACAATCAAATACACCTTCTTTTTGAGAATCAGACAGGCCATGCCAATGAGTAAAGTAGTCAACAGTAGTAATCGCGTTAGTAATAAATGACTTTCCAGGAGCTTTATTCAGTGGGCTAAATAAAAAAACTTCCCCAACACTTTCAACTGGGGTAGGGGTTTTGAATTCATGCTGAAAAGCTGGAAAAAATGCGCTAGCTTTAGGCGTGTCTCCCCAAGGTTTTGAATCATCAAACCCTAGTTTTGAGAGTTTGTATGGTTGATTTGAAAGCATATAAACACTATATCATAAGAATTTATTGGGTAATTGTTTGATGTTTCTATGATTATTAATGCTTTAAAAAAAGAGAATTTAAAAATAAATGAAATATTTTACATTTTATTACGATAAGTAAGATGGACAGTAAATAGAATATTACTTAATTTCATTACTTTGTAGTATACTTTCACCCTTATCCACCTAGGGACAGTCCAAAAAAATAAATCTGTAGTAAATGTGCTTTTCGTTGAAGCTTGGTTTACTACGTAAACAGAGCAAGGAAAAAAACATGGAAAACGAAAAAAAGACATTTAAAGACTTAGGTCTTTCAGAAATACTATTGAAAGCACTAGAAAAAAAAGGATTTGAGGAACCTAGTCAAATTCAAGCCGAAACAATCCCAGTAATGTTAACTGACGAAAGAGACATTATAGGACAAGCCCAAACAGGAACCGGAAAAACAGCAGCATTTGGACTTCCAATACTAGAAAAATTGACCCCAACTACTGACCACATTCAAGCCTTGATTTTAACTCCAACAAGAGAACTTACAATTCAAGTATCAGACGAATTACACTCATTAAAAGGTGAAAAGCCACTGCGTATTACACCAGTGTACGGTGGGCAGTCTATTGAAAAACAGATTAAACAGTTAAGAAAACCAAATGACATTATAGTAGGTACCCCTGGACGACTAATAGACCATTTAAATCGTAAAAGAATAGACCTTAGTCATGTTAAGTATCTTGTTTTAGACGAAGCTGACGAGATGTTAAAAACAGGGTTTTTAGAAGACATTGAGATAATTCTTGGGCAAACAAATAAAGACAGAAAAACATTGTTGTTTTCAGCCACAATGCCTTCTTTAATCCAACGATTAGCTCAAAACTATATGAAAGAATATGTAACCATTGCCGCTAAAAAAGCAACTTTGGCAACCAGTTTAACTGAGCAAATTTATTTTGAAGTACGAGAATCTGATAAATTAGAAGCGTTATGTAGAATAATTGACGTAGAAGACGATTTTTATGGTCTTATTTTCTGTAGAACCAAAAGAGACGTAGACTCAATTACCGAACGACTAGTTCATAGAGGGTACGAAGCAGAAGCGATGCATGGCGACTTAAGTCAACATCAAAGAGAGCGTGTTCTTGGAAAATTTAGAAAGAAAATATGTTCAGTTTTAGTAGTAACTGACGTAGCTTCTCGTGGACTTGATATTAATGGTCTTTCTCATGTAATCAATTTTGCATTACCACAAGACGCTGAGAGTTATGTCCATAGAGTAGGACGAACAGGAAGAGCTGGAAAAACTGGAAATGCCATCACGTTTATTACACCTTCAGAATATCGAAAGCTTACTTATATCCAAAAAGTAGCAAAAACTGAAATCAAAAAAGCAGAAGTTCCTGATGTTCAAACTATCATTAAAACAAAGAAAAATCGTATACAAGAAACCTTATTAAAGGCTATTGGTGAGACTATAGAAAACGATTATTTAGACTTTGCAGAAGCGTTGTTGGAAACACATAACCCTAAAGAGGCGTTAGCTGGTGTTTTAAAGGTAGCTTTTGAGTCTGAATTTTCTGAAAAAAGTTATACAGAAATTAGAAAAGCGGGTCGATCTGATGGTCGAGACCGTGGAAGAGATGGCGGACGAGATCGTGATAGAGGCAGAGGCCGTGATCGTGACCGTGGTGAACGTGATTATGGTCGAGGAAGAGACCGAGATCGTGGATTTGGTGGTGATAGAAGAGAGTTTGGAAATAGAAACTCATCACGTGGTGGAGACAACCCTAAGTCGTTTGTAGATACTAAGGGCCAAACCAGATTATTTATAGCTAAGGGTAAAATGGACAAAATTAACCCACGAGAATTAGTAGACTACATAGAAAAATCGTCTAATGTACAAGGAAGAAACATTCAAGGTGTTGAAATTTATGATAAATTTTCATTTGTGAATGTCCCTTATGGCGACGCTGATGCTATTATTCAGGCCTTCAAAACGGCAGGACGAGACAATCGACCTATGGTTGAACGGGCTAAATAGACTGTTCTTGCTTCGTCTAGATAGAAGTCTCAGAGAGAAGTTTACCTTGCTTCTTGAACATGGTTTTATGTTACACTTTATAAAATGATATCAATTCTTTTTGTTTGTATGGGTAATATTTGTAGGTCTCCTGCAGCTGAAGGTATTTTAAAAAAACTGTTAAAAGAAAATAATCTTGAAATGGATGTCGACTCAGCTGGGATGATTTCTTATCATTCAGGTGCCAAGGCAGACGCTCGTATGCGAGAACATGGCCAAAAAAGAGGGGTTGAACTAACTAGTATATCAAGACCTTTTGATGCCCACGTTGATTTTGACTATTTTGATATGATAATAGCCATGGACCAAGACAACCTAAATGATCTAGACGCCGTAATTAGAACTGAAAAAGACCGTGAAAAAATACATTTGATGACCGACTTTTTACAAAAACTCGAAGCCACTTCTATTCCTGATCCATATTATGGGGGAGATGTAGGCTTTGATAACGTATATAACCTACTTGAAGATGCCTGTGCCGGGCTTTTGGATCATCTAACTATTATCAAGTAATTACCCTGCGACTTCAGATTCAATTTTTAGGTACCCAATGGACCAGTTCTTGTATTCCAGAGAAGGATATATAGAGTTTGTGGCTAGTCTTACTGATGATCAAATAAAGAGATAATTCCTTTCAGTAATTATACGTAATGCTACGTTTAGGTTAGGAGATATGGATTTATTTAGTGATATATTCAAAAATTATGAAGAGGCAGTAATTGGGAAAAATCATTATGTAGCGATTCTCAGTTTGAGGCTCACGCTTATTGGAGAGATATGAGCCTGACGATTTGAGTTGAACTTGCTTCGTATTCTATTTGATAAATTTGAAAATCAATTAGATATACAAACCTGTAAATTCAAATTTATTGCCATTAAATAAACCTTTATCACTCAATTTTAGTTCAGGAATTACAAGAAGGGCACAAAAAGACATTGTCATATAAGGAGATTCTAATGTTACTCCTAATTCTTTTGACCTTAAGTCTATTTTTTCATAAGCAGCTGCCGTTTCGAAACCGTCTTTATGTGTCATAATTCCGGCAACTGGCAGCGCTAACAGGCTTTGTTCTTCGCCATTTGCAAGAGAAACACCCCCCTTGCTTTCTACTACAAGGTTAATGGCATTAACAATATCTTGGTCGCTAACTCCCACTGCGATAATATTATGACTGTCATGTGCCACACAAGACGCTAAAGCGCCCTGATTAAGCCCAAAGTTTCGAATAAACGCTACGGCTGGAGGAGCATCAAAATATCTATTTACAACAACAACCTTCAATATATCCTGACTTGGGTCACTAACTAGGTTCCCATCAACAGCAGATAATTCGGCCTTGCTTTCTTTTGTAATTAATTGGCCATCTTCAACATCAATAACTTTTATAGTGGTAGAGGTTGCAGGCACTTCAATTTGATTTATTGTAATAGGGGAACAGTTAAAGTTGTTAACGGGTGTTTCTACAACGGAGTCAATTTTTGTTTTACCATTCTCAGAAACTAACGCGCCGTTGATATAGGTTGCCTTACAATTAAAGTCTACTAAATCATCAACAATACAAAAATCTGCATCGTCTCCTTTTTGTAATAAACCTACATTCATTGAGTAGTGTTTTACAATATTATAGGTGCACGCCCTAATAACGTTCATTGTATCGCAGCCCTTTGCAACGGCTCTTTTTGCTAGCACATTAATGTGTTTTTCAGCGAGGTCGTTTGGGTGTTTATCATCAGAGCAAAACATTATTTTGTCAGGATATTGATTTAGTAAGTTAATTAATGCTTCAAAGTTTTTAGCAGCGCTTCCTTCTCTTATCTGAATTTTCATACCGTACTTCAACTTGTCCAATGCCTCTTGGATAGTGAAACATTCGTGATCTGTTGTTATGCCTGCATCACTATATTTCTTTGCGTCATCTCCTCTTAAGCCAGGAGCATGACCATCAATAACTTTACCGGCCTCTTTTGCTGCTTTTATTTTTGCCATTACTTCGGGGTCTTCGCCTAATACACCTGGGAAGTTCATCATTTCTGTTAAGTAATGAATGTCATCCATAGCAAGTAAATCTTTAATATCTTGTACACCAATAGTAGCGCCCGCTGTTTCAAACGCAGTTGCAGGCACACAAGAAGGGGCTCCAAAATGAAATTTAAAAGGAGTTTTCTTGCCATTTCTTATCATGAACTTTACGCCCTCAACACCCAAGACATTCCCTATTTCATGTGGATCAGAAATGGTTGCGACCGTTCCATGACAAACAGCTAAACGAGCAAATTCAGAGGGTATTAACATAGAGCTTTCAACATGAACGTGAGCGTCAACAAAGCCAGGCATAATAAATTGATTACTATCGTTCTCTTCCTCAATTACATCAACAACTTTTGTTCCTTCAATAATTACTTTTCCACTAAAAATTCTTTTAGATACAACGTCTACTATAAATCCTTTTATTTGCATGTATTCTCCTGTTAATGACTTACTTCTGAGCTATATTTTATTTACGAGGCTAATGATTGGATAGGGATACTCGAAACTAACTACTACTGAAATTTATACTCATATAAATCAGACTCATAAACATTCAAGGATTCAGAAAATAAATATATTAGACGGTTAGTAGTAGTCGACGAGTTTACCACATAAGCACAACTACTAACTATTTAATTAGATAACTCTGGAAATAATGATGCCAAATAAAGATGATAATTTACTATCTTGTCATCTTTTTTTAAGTTTCTGCTAGATATGCGAGATAGAATTTTA
>QFBU01000007.1 GCA_003265975.1 Candidatus Marinamargulisbacteria bacterium SCGC AAA071-K20 | reverse complement strand
TAAAAATGTTAAGAGATGTTTTTTTGAACTTGAAAAGAGCCAGTGGTTAAAAAATAAGGAAGTTATTAATTTACAAGAAAAAAAATTAAGACAGTTAATAAATCATGCTTATCATCATGTCCCTTATTACAGGCAAGTAATGGACAAGAAAGGCATTAGGCCTAGTGATATTAAAACAATTCAGGATCTACAAAAATTACCCTTACTTTCAAAAAAAGAGATTAACAATAATTTGTATTTTGATCTATTTTCTGACAATCATAACAAAAAAAAGGTTAAACGAATTACTACAAGTGGGTCTACAGGATCTCCGTTTATATGCTTTGTAGACAGATATCAATTAGAAATGCGTTGGGCCGCCACTTTACGTGGCCATCAGATGACAGGTTGTAATTTTGCCGACAAACAGGTGAGGTTATGGCATCAAACTATAGGGCTTTCTTTTTCTCAGCGGTTTAAAGAAAAAATTGACGCATTTTTGTCTCGTCGAAAGTTTATTCCTGTTTTCGAACTCAATATTAACAACATTAGGGCAATGCTAAAAACTATAAAAAATTATAAACCCAAATTAGTTGACGGGTATGCCGAAGCATTTAATTTAATTGCTCAGTTTATGAGTGACACCAAAGTGGATACTGTTAATGTCCCATCAATACTGTCATCCGCTCAATATCTGCCACCTGAAACCCGATCAAAAATTGAAGAGCAACTCAATAGCTCCGTTTTTGACAAATATGGAAGTCGTGAATTTTCTGGAATTGCCTATGAGTGTGAACAGCATAACGGCCTTCATATTGTGGCAGAAAATTATATTGTAGAAATATTAAAAAATGGGAAACCTGTTAAGCCAGGCGAATTAGGTGAAGTAGTTATTACAGATCTAAATAACTTTTGCCAACCGTTCGTTCGATATTGTATTGGCGACTTAGCTGTTGCAGAAGATATAAACAAAAAATGTGCATGTGGAAGAGGTCTTCCTCTTATTAAAAATATTCAAGGAAGAGTCCAGTCAATTATTGTAGGCTCAAATGGACGATATATTCCTGGAACGTTTTTCTCACACTTATTCAAAGATTATTCTTACTTGGTACAACAGTATAAAATTGAACAAATTATAAAAGATGAAATTAATTTATCTGTGGTTAAAGGGCTTAGATTTGAATCTAAAAAGTTTGACGAGTTGCTTAGCCAGCTTTATAAGTACTTAGGCGAAGACACTAAAATAAACTGTAAGTATGTAGAAAAAATTAACCTTACTAAGGTGGGCAAGCACCAGGCGGTACTTTCTAAATTAAAACTAGATTTCCAAAGTATTAAACTTTAATTAAGTTATTTTGAGTTAAGCTTTTGTTTAACTGAGGCCAATCTATCTACAAGTTTAACTGGGAGAGTACGCAATAATAGTTTTCTAAATTTAAATGGAAGTGGTGAATAGTCTTTTAACTTAGAAGCGTCTTCTACAATGCAGTCTAAAAGATGAGAGGGTAAGTTTGTTAGATAGTCTCTATGAACAAATAGGAGGGTATTATAGCGATAGTAATATTGAACATTTAATTTATTTTTGATGAGGGGCCTTATAAAGTCAATGCAAATATAGTTATGTTTATTAAAAATTGAGAACCAAAATGCTAATGGTTGTTCGTTAATATGACCAATGCCGCCTTGCCCAGGAACCGCAGCTGAAAATAAAATTACTTTACCGTGCCGAACTAAGTTCTCAACAATAATCGAGGAGGCTTGAGTAGGGATATGTTCAGCCACTTCTAAGCATTGAACTAAATCAAACTGCTTTCCAATATCAAAATGAGAATCAAGTTTCTTAGTCATAAAAAATTGAGGGTCAATGACAAGGTCTTCTTTATTAACATACTTAGTATCTACTCCATTTAAAGCCCAGTGATGCAACCAAGTACCTAGTGCGCAACCTGCATCTAAAACACTGTTTGGATTAATACTTTTCATTAGCTCTTTTATGATGATCTCAGACGACAACGAATTGTTAATTGTCGTTCCTTGATAAAAGTTTTGAGTATATAGATTGTTTTTTTTCATTTCGTTGAACTCACATTTTTCTTTATATAATTAAAAAACTCAATACTATATTTTTCTTTAAACAGAATGAGTAATAGGGGATATAAAACCATACTTATAATAATTAAACTAATATAATGAAAATAACTATAACTTAGACTGTGAAATCCCAATAATAATAGTGACGCAGTTACTATTTTTAATAAAGACCCAAATTGCAAAATGGGACCATTTGAAAAATTATTAATATAATAATAAGAGCTAAGTAATAAAAGTGAACGAGACAAAACGGTACCCCAAACGGCACCTAATGCACCGTAGGTTGGGATGAATGCTAGATTTAAAATAATGTTTAAAATAGTCGCTGAAGAAGTAAGATAAAAATTGAGTTTTTCTTTATTTAAAGCAAGTAGTCCCAGCGACAAAAAGCTTTGTGTTGAAAAAAATATCAAGCCAATTAATAATATTTTTAATAGCATTGCACTTCGAAGGAATGTGTCTGAATATAGATGTAATATTATGTTCTCTGCAAAGAATATACCACCAAAAGTAATTGGAATAGCTAATAAAATCTGGCCCATAAATCCTTTGCGTAACACAATGAAAAAACGAGTGGCCTCCTTATAAAATTTAGTTAAGAATGGATATAAAGTAGAATTGATAATTAAATAAAAAAAACTAACCAGCTCTAAAATTTTTAGACTTGCCGTATAGAATCCCACCTCTTCGAGCCCTTTTAGCCACTTAATCATTAAAGTGTCTGAGGTTAGAAGTAAAGACCCCATAAGTGATATTCCAAAAAGAGGAAGCGTCATTTTCAATAGCCTCTTTAACTCATTCATATTCAACTTAGTAGAAAATTTTAGATAGGGAAGAGCGAAAAACAAAGCCAAGAAGCATCCAACTACTGAACCAATTACGTACGCCCAAGTAAAATAATAGAGGCTGCTTGTTTTAAATAATAAAAATAAACCAAGGCCTGAGACTACACTTGCTTCAACAATATCTGTAATACTTCTAAATTGAAGTCTATTATACGCCCCTAAAAGGGTATAAAAAAATAATTTCAGATTATCTAAACTAACTTTAGCTAAGAATAAAATAAATAATGACTTAACAATAGTATCTGTAATAAGAAAAAAGCCTGCAACGGCAGTCATCACAGAGAGAGAGAGTAATATAAGTTTTAAAGTGAAAGTAGCTCTTAATGAGCTGGGTGTATCTGCTGATTGATGAACTACTCTGACCAGAAGCCCCGCAAGACCTAAGTCGGCAAAAGTAAAATAAACAAGTAATAATGAAATAGTGTAGTTAAATTGACCAAATTGTTCGGGGCCAAGAATATTTGCAGCAATCGGAATTAATGCAAATTTTAGTAGCGAGCTAATCAATTTTGACAAACCCATCCAAAGAGAGTTTTTAAGTATTATTTGCTTTGGAGATATCTGATGATAAAGAAACTGATAGAGTTTTTTGAAAATCATACTAAAGTTCCTGTTTTCATTATTTTAAATAAATGTTGAGATACAAATTTAAGCTACACACATTGTACCATGTCAGATACTTGAGATATCATGCGTTTTATGAAAAAATAAATTTAGTTCTTTTGAATTTGAGAGGATATCATTAATTATGTTCTTTAGATGTAGATTCCTTATACTATCTCAAATTCTGCTTAAGTGATTCTATTTTTTGAATTTTAGAATAAGAATAATTAGGTTTTTTAATCCTAGAAAGGTACAATTTGTTTATGTCGAAAGATATTTTCCATAATCCTAAAGTTAAAATTATTGACACGCTTACCCAGTTGACAGAGGGGAAATACAAGTCACTTAAAGATAAATATTATGACTCCTCTGTATCAGAAATTTTAAAAGTTATTATGCCTATAGGTTCATTTTTGGGCGAATGCGATATTTTTGAAGAAAATACAGATTTTTTTACCTTGATTACATCCCCTAATTGGAGAAACCTTATAAAAAATGTTCCCGAGAATAGTTTAGATAAAGTAGTTGTCCTCTGTATCCCCTATGTATCTAATTGTTACTTTGAAGTACTTATGCAAATTAAAAAAGAGCTTAAAAGAAATGGGAGCCTTCTCACTATAAAAAGATCTTGTTTCAAAGAGTATTTTGACAAAAGTAAAACGTTTAAACATCAGGGTCTCACACGTTTATTTTGGCTAGGTAGTTATAAATTACAAAGACTGAATACTTCAAAACTCGAGTCGTTTATCCCAATATTTAAGGAGATGCCGGGCCAGACAAAAGATTATGTATATATTGCACAAATTCCTGGAGCATTCTCTCCTAAATTAGTAGAAAAAAACAAAAAAAGGATAGACTTTGTTGAATCCAATCTTTCAGACAAAAAGAGCAAAGATTGTTACAGAATATTATTTCAAAAAAATATAGAGGAATTTTGGAGTTGGTTTTTAAAAGAATCGCTTACTTCTATTCAATATTTTGAATACCTTTCTATTGAAGCCGACAGTGTAGTGATTAATATAGGTATTGCAAAAGGATGGGAGCTTCCTTTTTTCCTAAATAAGATAGGTAAGGAAGGCATGCTCATTAACGTTGATCCAGAAGGTCATGACAGTCTTAGCGAATATTCAGAAATATACTTAAAAAACTCCAAAACTCAGGTTCTTGAACTCAAGAAATATGTATCTGATATACATGGAAATTCAAATACTCTTTCAAAAACTGGATTTGAAAGTATTACAATTGAGCAAATTCAAGAACTCTATATGTTAGATAAAATTGATATTATTAAAATGGATATTGAAGGCGATGAAGAAATATTCGTACCTACATTAATAGATGTAGTGAAAAAATTTAGACCTCAGTTAGCTATTTGTATTTATCATAAGATTGAACACTTTTGGAATCTTCCTCATCAAATAATTAAGTATTGCGAGAATTATAACTTTTATGTAAATACTTACAGTTCCAATTCTCATGAAACAGTTTTTTATGCAATTCCAAAAGAAAAAGAAACTCTAGAAAAAAATAATACTAACTTTGTCCCTTGCTCAATTAATATTCATTAAAACCGATGGTTAGGTAGGGACGTTTAAGAAGCAACCTAATTAGTTTAAACATAAACACCTACATAGAGCTCTTTATTATTATTTACTTAATAGATATTTGATGAAAAAGAAACTGATAAACCTTTTTAAATAACTAACTATTTTAGGATAAGCTTTTTGTTCTATAGGTCTTTTTGATCTTCCTATACACTCGCTTAGTAAATAAGCTGATTTTACTACAGTAATAAAAGACTTGGAAAAGTAGATAGTTCGTTTTAGAAAGGTCTTTATTTAATAAAAAGTGCATGAATAAGTAAAAGAATTTACTATTCGATAATTGATCTTGAATTCCACCTGTCCATTCTGAAGGTAAGGTTCGAATGTGAGAAGGTAACTTATTGCTCAAGTCTTCTAGATCAAGAGATCCTTCAAATTCAAGATTCAATTCTTTAAAAAGAGATCTTAAGGCTTCTACAAATTTATTTTTATTATATTCTTCACCTAAAACTTTCCGGAGTTCTTCAGGGTCAAATTGACAATTTTCTGGATTATCAATTAAATCTAAAAAAATAGACTTTGCTTCCTGAAGAGTGGAAAATAATCTAGAGTTTTTCTCATTTAAATAGTTGAGGCCCCCACCTCTTAAGTCTTTTCTAGCAACTATAGGAAGCCCACATAAAAGTGACTCATGGAGAATTCTAGACTGGCCCTCCTCTTTTGAAAATAAAGTGCAAATCTTAGAGGTATTTATAAAATAAGTTATCATTTCTTGGGTAAATGGAAATAGGCTATGATCTACAAGTTTAGGGATGATAATTTTAAATCGCTTTTTTTCCTCTATGCTAAACATTCGATTATAGTCAGGAATAAGATTTGTATAGATACCTCTAGAATTCCAACTATGCAAAATATCCGGGCAAATAAGTAGGACCTTAACATTGTCTCGTTCGTCAAAAATAAGTCTAATTACTTTCAAAAATTCATCTAAATATTTTCCATTTCCAGGACGAGACATATTAAATATATCCCAGTCCTTTTTTAAATTTGTTTTTCTAAAGGTAGGTGAGATGAAATGTTTGCAATCAAAGGGGATAATTCTAGGGGACTCATCTTTATGAAAAGTTACAGTTCCATCAGAAAGATGAAAATCTATATATGGAAAGTCTTTTACGTTTTCTTGGTAGCTACACCAATGAAGACCAATAACATACTTTTCACTGAGCTCAATTAGTACATTTCGAAACAGTGGGTTCGCTTCTCTAAAAAACATATGTTCGGGGTTTTTTAGGACTAATATGCCTTTACTATTTTTAAATGGCTTTTTTAAAATGAATGCCATTAACTACAATCTTTCTGACTAATGATTTTACTAGAATTCTTAATAATGTCTTTTGCAGTGCGATGAATTCTATTTAAGGGCGAAACAACCAAGTAGCTCAACACCAACATACATCGTTTATGATTGGGTTTTTGTGGATGTCCGCTATGGATTCCAGTTTGGTTAGAGATAACCAATGCCCCTTTTTTTGCTATAGTTTGAACAACTTGTTTCTTAGAGTATAAATCAAAATTAGTTACAATTTTCGACGTTACAAAAAAGTTAATAAACAAATTTATATATCTAATTAAATTAAGACGGTGCGTTTTTTTTACGAAGGTATATGGCCCGTCGTCTGTAGAATTAATATCCTTTAGAGTGACAAATGCTTTGTAAACGGGTGGTTGTACGTCGTCTACATGCATTCCTCTAGTATTTGTAACCGAATAATTAAGATACGCATTAAACGTTCTAAAGTATAAGGTTCTCGCCGTTGCAATTTTTATAATGGTTTCTATTTTTTTAGGATCAAAATCATCCCAAATCTTAGGAAAGTCTCTGTCTATATTTACGATGTCTATCATTCCTGTGTCATAACCATCAAGGCTATTAAAATCTCTATATTGAATCTCAGATTTAGTTAGTTCCGGATTCTTTTTATCTCTTGCAACCACGGCGTCAATCTCTTCCACAAAGTTGTCACACACAGCAGCGTTTAAGAAGTCTTCAACAATAACTATTCCATTTTCACGGAGTTCTCTTGCGTAGTTATCAAGGTCAGTATTTCCTTTTATAGGTTTAAATAGATAGAGAAATTCTACAAAGTCTTGGATAAAAAAATGAAACAATGTTTTCCACCATCTAATGAATCTGTTTCCTGATCGAATTCCATGAGTAATCATAATGTATAGTGTAATATGATTAATGAATAGCAACAAGAAATTAGAACTGTGAAGGAATAAATAGGGAATAAGATGAACTTAGATAGACTTAAAACTTGGGATATAGAAAGCAAGTATCCAGTAGAAAATATCACACTAAACAACAATGAGGTTTGGCCGTACTTACGAGAACTATTAATTGTTCATTTATCGTACCAACAATTTCCTGTTAACATTTCTTCTTTTAAATTATTTTCAACACTTTCAAGACTTGGAAATATAGTCTTCGGACTTAAAAACTGGTTTAAGTCGGTACATACAGTATGTTTTAGTTTCAATATTAATCTTTCTTTATTTAATGGCAACTATGTCGACAGATATATTGGTGGGGTAGTAGCGTCACCAGACAAAAATGCCTTAGTTATTGAATATGCTACAAGCAGACATCTTCCCATGTCTAAACGGGTATTTAAGCAGGTATGTTCATTTTCTTTGATCAACTCATTAGCATTTATTTTAAGTAAAGTTTATTTTTTATTTTCTTCCTTAAAAGGAAAAGAAGTCCTCAATAAAATTTGTGAAGAATACAAAATATCTAAGAAAAAAAAGAAACAAATTATAAAAAAGCTTGTTCATTTTCATTGTAGATATATTTTATATCGGTGGGTTTTTAAAATTAAAAAAATAAAAGAGATAGTGTGTACTTGTCATTATCAAGTGCTACCCGAAATTAAAGCGGCTAAAGAATTGGGTTTAAAAGTAACAGAATTTCAGCACGGCATAATCGACCAATATCATGTGTCATTTATGAGAAAGAAACAGGTCTCTTTAAGTTTTTTACCAGACCAACTATTAGTTTTTGGAGACAAGGTAAAAAAGAATTTTACTGACAAGGCCCATTTTATAGCTCAAGAAAATATTCATGTCGTTGGAAATTATTTTATTGATTTGGTTAAAAATAATACAGTTAAAAATAAACTATTAAGCGAGTTAAGAGCCCAATATGAAAAAATAATAGTGGTCCCTTCTATTAGTAATTTTGAAAAAGAAATGATCAGTTTTACTGTCAATTCAGCTAAGATTGACCAGGGCATTGCCTACCTTTATTTTCCAAGAGTAATAAGTACTGATGTTAGAAAATGGCTAAACAATGATCCTCAATCTAACGTGTACTTATTAGAAGACCTTAGCTTTTATGACTGTTTATCAATAGCCGATTTCCACTCCACCACTTTTTCAACAACAGCCATCGAAGCGCCTTCGTTTGGGGTTACAACTATAGCGATGGTCTTAGACTGTCATAAAAAAGATGTTCACCCAAAGGATCATTTTGAATCAATTATTCCTGAGGGTCTTATAGAGTATGTTGAAAGTCCTGAAGCCTTTGTTGAAAAAATAAGAACAAAAGAAGTTCCAGACAGAACGTGGGTTATTAATAAAAATGAAACTAATTATTTTGAAAATTACTCTGGAGCTATTAATCAGTATATTTAAGTTTTAAATTATACTTATTATAATCTTCAAAGGTCCATCCATCTCTTGAATCATCATCATCAGTTAACTCATTTTCGCTAACACTGGTAATCGTATCTTCAAGTTTCCCGGTGGTTTTTAAGAAATCAATAAACTTACTTACTTTCCCCTTCATGTCGGTAGTTCCGCCATGGGGCATATCAATAGTTGTTCGGGTGGATCCAATTTTAAATGTATATTTTGAACCAGACGACTTCCCACCGCTAGATACTTCTCCTCCAAAATATTTGGTTATTTTCTTTAAATGATCAAATTTAATACCATTATAAAGTTTCGAAGCTGTTTTTGGGTCCTTTATTAAGGCTAAAGAGTCCGTCCATTTACTAATTTCCTCATCAAACATAAAGGTTCCCGTAGAGTCCGTTCGAACACATCGTAGTTGGTCAGTACGCCCAATTTTACCGTTGGCGATTGCATTTACTCTACCAAGTTCCAAATACTTACCACCAATTTCACCAACAACCAATCCTCCAGAATGTCCGTGTCCAAGTTTATTTAAACCGTTAGTTATAGTGAATGTTTTTGAACTCGCATCTAATTCACAAAGTCCTGCAAGCATGACAACTTCTTTATTATCCCAAGTAACTGGCGCATAATTTCCTGTATCGCCTCTTTCACCATTGTCCCACGTAACAATATAGACATTTTTAGGCGAAAATCTAACTAGGTCAGGCCAAGATACTTCGGCAGGTATTTCTACATGCATATTTGGCATAATCTCTACAGTATAGGCATTCTCAGGCGCAACATGTTTAACGGTAGAGAAACCATTCTTTTCAAGTTTTACTACTCCTGTTTTAGACGGGTCTTGAAGCCTACCGGTTATTCCAGGCTTATTAAATGATATCATGAGCTTATCTCCTTTTTTTAACAGACGCTTAAACTATACGATACTAGATAAAAGCGTGCTCCAATTAAAACACTCTAGAGAGCGTTTCGACACATCAACTCTTTTAAAGTCATGCTTCAAAATATTCTCAAAAGCCTTGTTATCTTTATAGTAAGAAAAAATAAATGGCCTTATTTTTTCAAAATCTGCCGCATTATCATAAAAATTAACAAGAATAGGTAAGCCATTACACAGGTATTCACGCGTTTTTAAAGGACTGGTTAAGCCTTTCATGTTGGAGTCAAACATACTCACACCAAAATCACAGAATTCAAATACTCCGCTTAGGTCGCTTGAACCCAGAGGGCCGGTCATCAGTATATTGTCTTCTTTTTTGTTATTCTCATAGCCTTTTCCTACAACAATTAATGCACAGTCGCTTCGACCTCTAAATAAAGAAAAAATGTCATCAATTCCATGCCAAATATATCCATTCCCCACAAAAACACCTACACTCTTGTACTTTTTCTTAAGCTCTAAAATAGTATCCTTTAGCGCCTTAGGGGTACTAGGTGGCGTTGACGGAAATTGATACCCATTCTGAATATAAAGTGTTTTCTTCATTCCTTGTTCAATTAAATAGGACTGTATTTCTTTAGTGACTCCAATATGAGTTGCTGGAAAAAACTTAAGTAAACTAAGTGAAATACCATGAAGTTTAATTTCTGAACTACGATTTAGTTTCTTTAAACTAATTTCAAAAATACCGTTGTGTTCAAAATATACTGGTTTAAAGGGGGAGAAAAGCATGCTAAAAAAATTAGTAAGAATAGCCTTTGGGTCGTATCTAATGTAAATTCGATTGTTTCCCATAAATGCAAAAAGTACCATCAGCTCAAAAATAATATATTTAATTGTTTTTAAAATAAGCCCATCAGTCCCTTTAAATTGGTAATTAATAAATTGAGTTCTGAAATATTTAGAGAAACCTTCTACTTGCCCTTCAAACTTAAGGGCAAGTCCTGGATGTTCGAGATTTGTAGCTACAATATATGCCAGTGTGGGTTGTCGTGCCATCAGGTTTCGAACGCGTAAAACTTTTCGCCAAACTTGATAAGATCCCGATCAGTTTTTTTACGCCATAAGTTAGTGTCTCTTAATGAGTAAACACAGCCACAAAATTCTTGTTTATAAAATTCTTCTTGTTTAGCAATTTTATACATTCTCTCGGCACCACCTTTTTTGCGCCAGTTAAACGTCCAATAGGTAATATCGTCATATGGCTTGGCCGCTTTAAGTCCACAATCGTTTATTTGGTCCATGTTTTTCCAGCGTGAAATACCTAAGCTGCTAGTTATAACAGGGAATCCATTTTCATGTGCATAAAGTGCTGTTCGTTCGAATCGCATATCAAAACAGGCCGTACATCTTATTCCTCGTTCGGGCTCGTGTTCCATTCCTTTGGTGCGTTCAAACCAATTGTCGGTGTCGTAGTCGCAGTCTATGAAGGGGATATTGTGTTCTTTTGCATATCTAATATTTTCTTGTTTACGTATTTCGTATTCTTTTTTAGGGTGAATATTGGGGTTATAGAAGAATATTGAGAATTCTATTTTAGAAAATACAAAGGCTTCCATGAGTTCACCAGCACAAGGTGCACAGCAGCTGTGCATTAATACGGGGGCCTTATTTAGAGGCGTTTCAAGTGTGTTTCGTTCAGTAAACATAACGACATTGTAGCAAAGTCTCATTCAGAGTGAAATTAGAAGCTTTATAATAACGATAATTTATCGAACAGGAGAGACAGAGAGACGCACCTATGAACAAAATAATAGCATCTACAGCAGAAGAAGAGGTCCGTTTAGCCGATATAGACTCAAGGGTAGTCAATTTCCTGTTAGATATTCCAGAGGAACCTTTTCAAGAAGTAAGCCTGGTAGAAATAGATAGTTTTAATTCTATACCCACCGATCGTCCTTTCTTTGGACCAAATCCACCTGCTCCAATTATTATCGATGCCTTCTTACCCGTAATAAGAACCCAAGCAGACTACGATAATTTACCAATGACACCCATTAATCTTGACCAGTTTCTGTTCATTTATGATACAAAAAGTTCAGAAACGTTTGGTCTTTCGGTAATAATAGTTTGAATGTAGAAGAACTCAGTAAAAAACTAGGGGTTGAAGTAAGTCAGCTCAGTGGGGACATTATGTACTTGTTGAAACACGATCTTGTTAAAATTGGATCAAGTAACAACAGTTGATTGCTGTACTGTCGTGTAAAAATTCCCTTTGATTTTTGTTGTTAATGATTTAATCAAATATAAAGGGAAATGATTTTTTGTTAATGAGGGATGTTTGATAGAAAAACAACCATCGAAAAAAAAGACATTTAATTGGGCTGTTTTCTCTTTATAACTAGAGCTTATTAATTTCAATTCTTTAAGCTCCTCTGCACAGACTTCTAAGATATCTCCGTTGTAAATATCTTCACCTTCCCAGTGTTGTTTACCCAGGGTTTTGTTTTTAAAAAGTGACACTAAGTTTTCGGGTGGAGAGTCTTCTTGTTTTAATATTGAATGAAATATTTCCTTGTTAAACTCATTTTTAAATTTCTTATCTAATTCTTTCCAAGTAGTGTTGTCTTTAAATCCAGAGAATCTTAAAAAAATAATGTTGTCTAATTCTTCACGTTCTTGAATACCCGTATTAGGATTTATATACATCACGGAACCACTTAGTTCTGACCAAGATTTTATAACAATAATTATATTTTTTCGGGTATTAAATGCTTTGAGTTTAAGTTTGTTAATCATGTAATAGTGATGTCCAGTATTTTAATAAGGTTTAAAGCTTGTGAGTTAAATAGATTTCCAAAAAACGTGCCAATAAAATCAGCTGCAAGGGGGGGTACTTATACAATTATGTTAAAAAGAAAGATTATTTTTGACAAAAATGAGAGGTTCTTGAGGGGGCTAATTTAATTAATTAAAATAAAAGAAAATAAACTAAGTTTTTAACAATTCCAATGGCAATAAAAGCAAAGATTGGAGAAAGATCTATCCCGATTTTATAGGTTGGAACAATGTCTCTAAATGGACTTAGCATGGGTTCGGTCACTTTATAAATAAATTCAATTACAGGATGATAACGATCATGAGGAATCCAAGAGAGTAGGATACGGATAAATAAAATAATATAAGCGGCTTGAAAAGCAGTGTCTAATATACGATAAAGAAGTGCGTAAACCATAAAAACAGTCTAACTTAATTCTTTAGATCTTGAAATAGAGGCCTCAATGGCGTCATTTAAAATAGCTTGAATGGTACTGGTTTCTAAGACTTTTAATCCAGCATCTGTCGTCCCATTTGGTGATCTGACATCAGAAATTAACTCGGTTACTGGCTTTGACGATTTTAGAATCATGTCACTGGCTCCTGCAAATGTTTGAGCCGCTAAAAGTCGTGCTGTTTTTTCATCAAATCCATGTTGAGTAGCCTTTTGTATAAATGCATTTGCTAAAGAATACACAAACGCGGGTCCGCTGCCACTAATACCGGTTACAGCGTCCATTTTTTCTTCATCCACAACAACGACCTCTCCAAGCGAAGACAAGAGATTTTGAAGATAGTCATAATCGTCTTTAGACACAATTTTGTTGGCTGATACTGCAAACATTCCTTTAGACACTAACGCGGGTGTATTAGGCATAACTCTAACAATAGCTGTGTTTGGTAAACCCTTTTCAAAGGCAGAAATGGGCGCACCTGCTAAAATAGAGACATAAATAGGGCCTTCTTTTAATTGAGGTAAGAGATCGTTTAATTGCTGTGGTTTAATCGCAATGAACACAAGGTCATTTTCTTGAACTAATTCCTTAAGTTCCATCGACTTAAATCCAAGTGTCGAACTAATAGTTGCGGCTCTTTCGGAGTGTTTTTCAGTAAACGAAATAACTGATTTGTCTAAACGTCCGCTATTAATAAATCCTGAGGCAATCGCTTCAGCCATTTTGCCAAATCCAATAAATCCAATTTTGGCAATTGTACTCAATGTCGAGTGCTCACAAGTTTAATGTCATATGTGTTTTTTAAAGTGTAAAGCTCTATAGGTAATACATTAAAATAGTTTTGGTAATACCTATGAGGAAATTTCTCTAAATAGGCATTATAAACACTAGAATGTTCAAAAAATTGAGAGTAGCTTAATATCAGTCTGTCTCTGCTAGACTCAAACCTAACATGTAAGCGTTTCATGGTTGGCGTTTTTGGTGGGTGTAATTCAAAAAAGGTTGTAATGGTAGTGGCATTTTTGTCTATGGCCTCAAAATTAAATGTATTGTCAGGCAACTTTTGAGTATTAGAAATAGTTTCAAGACTTTTGCTTATAGAGGCTTTTGAAGAGGTTGTGTTTATGTCAGCTTTGTTCAACTGATCAAGTACATGCTCATAGCTAGACGTACTAGCTTTCAAAACTTTCCAGCTCTCAAAACTAACATGACGGTAATGATAAATTTGATTATAAACAGCCAGCAAGGAACAAAAAACAACAATAAGTATGGTAATTATCCACGATCCATAATTCTTTTCTTTTTTTTCAGACGAATTTAGACCAAAAATCCATTCCAAAAAAGAAATGAATTTAGACGATTTATTTTGTTTATTTTCAACACTTTTCAAAGAAGGCTCCAAACTATTGATTTTGAGTTCATTTAATCACTGAAAAAACCTTTTTGCAATGTTTAGAATTAGCCTGAAAATGGGTATGAAACAAGTATGGGGAATTTATTTAAGGGGGAGCAATGAAAAATAATAGTTTTAGAGCCATTATTTTAAGCATCATTTTCTTAGCATTTACAGTGCTGTTTTCCCCTCTCTACGCTCAAAGTTCAAGTGTAGGAACCACAGCCATGGACTTTTTGAGGCTTTCTCACGAAGTTAAGGCCGATGCGCTAGGTACGGCCCTCACCGCATATCAAAATCATTCAGCATTTACCGTAAACCCCTCCGGGTTAGCCGACAAAGCACCGGTAATCATAAAACTACACTATTTAAGCCATGTGGAGTCAATTTCATTCAAAAACTTAAAAGCAAGTCTCCCATTTTTAAAGGGCAATGTAGGCGTCTCTTTAGGAATTATTGACTATGGGTCACAGGCAAGAACCACGTTTACTGACCAAGCGGGGAGCGCTAGTGGCGATTTTTCAAGTAAAGGGCATCTTCTACATCTTGGGTATGGGATGGCGCTAGGGCGAGTAAATATGGGTGCTAGCGTTCATTATCTTTCACAAACTTTAGACACTAGAACAAGTACGGCGATGTCCACAAGTGTGGGTACTCAAGTAAAAATTGACGACTCGCTCAGAGCGGGGATGTCTCTGAACAATATTACTCTAAAAAAAGCTCAATATATTAGGAATTCAGCTCAATTACCTCAAGAGTTTAGAACGGGACTTTTTTATAAAGGAAACATATTTGAGAAAAAATTAGGGTTAGGAGTAGATTTGGTAAGAGCAATTGATACTGACTTTACTTTAGCCATAGGCGCTGAACTTGGAATACATCGACTAGTTGACCTCAGGCTAGGGTACAACACCTATAGCGATATCAATCCATTTTCAATGGGATTGGGTATGAATTTAAGCAAAATGTTAGTTGATTTCACATACAAACCATCTGATTTATTTGGCGAAAGCTACAGAGTCGGTTTTGGGTATAGTTTATGATTAGACTGACTACAAACATTAAGAAACTGATTGTTGTTCCCATTATTTTAATTATGACGGGTTCAATCGGTCCTGTTTTTGCGTCAGACTTAAACTCAACAAATTACTCTATTGGAATTTCAGATTTGTCTTCAGGGGGAACTAGTGTGACCTCAAACTCGTATCACCAATGGTTTAACGAAGTAGGGCCGTTGAGCACGGGAGCTTCAGAAGAAAACGATAAAAGAATAATAAATGGAACTCATTTTTCAAGCCAAGTGGCAGACGTGTCAGGGTTAGTAACATACAACAGACTTGAAGTAGATCTAGACGCACAGGTGCTAGCTAATATGACCTTAAAAGTTGAATTTGCAATCAAGAAAGACAATGGGGAGATTATTACTATCGCCAATGCTGTCGACTCAGGAATGTCAGACGGGTGGAGCGTAACATGGAACACTATTGAAGATATTTCTGGTGAAGACATTGTTGAAATATTAGCTAGAGGAAACGACGGACTAACTTGGGGTCCTTGGGTAGAAACTAGTACAAACTTCATAATAGATAATCTAGCACCAGACCTCGTTACTTTTACGCTCACAGACCCTATATTTTCGCCACGCAATTTGAGTTCAGTCGGTGTAAAAGACTTAAGCGTATTTAACTTTAGATTTAACGAAACATATCCCAATAACGGACTCGTTAAAATATTAAAAAATGTAGATGAGTCTACAGAAAAAACATTTGTGTTAGGGACAGCAAACGCCAATCTATCAGTAACCAGAAACTGGGAAGGTAAAGACAATACAAACAGCAATAGTGACGAAGGCTACTACACCTATGAAATAAATTACACGGACATGGCTGGAAACAATACCATTTCTACAGGTAGCATCACTCTAGACGATACCTCTCCAACTTTAGACAATTTGGTGTTATTAGCTTCAGCCGGAGCATTGAATTCTCAACTAGGAAACTTAAATGGGGAGTGGAACAGTAGTGACCAGTTTGACTCATCTCTGCAGTACGATCTCTTTTTGAGTAAATCAGAATTTAACCCAAAAGATATCGACGGAATACAGTTATGGCTCGACGCGGCAGACTCAAGACGAATAATTAAAGACTCTAGTGTTTTTAAAGTATGGGAGGACAAAAGTGGGAAATCTCATCACGCTTATCAACACAACCCCGACAAAGCGCCTAGTGCTGTAGTCGTAAATTCTTATCCGGCTGTTAATTTTGATGGGGATGACTTTTTAGTGATTTCTAAATATAAATTTCAAACTCCAAGTAATATTCACATAAGTATTTTTGCCGTAGTTGAGAGTGACGAAGACGCTCAGCAAGTTCTTGTTTCTTTTGACAGTAATCATTTTATGGATTTATTTCTGTCTAAAGGAGTATCAAAAAAGGTTCAGTTTAAAACATACGATGCTAATGGCGTTCATACAATGGAGTCGGGGAGTAGTATTTTAGACGGGGCTCCTCATTTGATTGAAGCGATTTATACTAAAACCAGCACACCAAATAAACAGCTAATTGTAGATGGCGTCATTGAGGACTCCGAAAATATTCATGCAGGTGGAATTGGGGATAACTTTACACGGTTCGGGTTTATTGGGGTAAACAGTATTGCCAGTTCAGAAGATGGCGACAAGGTTCTGTCAAATTTTCTTCAAGGAAATGTTCATGAAATATTGATTTTTAATAAAGCACTAACTCAAGAAGAAATTGACGATATAGAGCATTATTTAGACTTAAAATGGGGGCTCAGAACAGACATTGCCTTTACTCCAAAAACAGATGATCAGGAGGCAACAACTTGGGCAGGAGCTAATGTAAAGGATCATAGTTACTACAAGGTGAAAGTAAAATCTCAAGACGACGCTGGAAACAACACCACTAAATATAGTTATTACGCACAAACACCAGACCGGTCAGCACCCGATATTGAAACTGCTTTTACATCTATCACAACCACAGAAGACTACGACTTGGTTTACAACCCTTCTGCTCATAAAACAGACAATAACGGATTTGGACCTTATTTATATTGGGACACCGATATGTACATCACTACAGAAAATGCATTGAAGTCGGCAGAAGAAATAGTTCAAGCGTTTACGTCTGTGAGCGATTCAAACAGTAATGTAGACCAATGGTTGTCGATTGTTGTGTCTCCAGATGTAAATATTGACCCCGCGGTGGACCCTGTAAACGATGGAAATATTTATGGAAAGAGTCAGGCATGGTTAAAGGTGACTTTATACGATGAAGACGGAAACTTTGCCCAAAAAGACATCCAACTCCATGTCACACCAGTTAACGATAAACCTAGGTTTTTAGCCGATATTGGAGGCTCTTCAATTAAAAGAGACTCTGAAGAACAAATTATTTACAACGTAAAATTTGATGAAGATACTACAGGGCCAAGCATTGAAATAGACGATTATATTATTGATGTAGACAATTTATATTCGGACCTCGTGTGGACCGTATCGGCTAATAACTATATAAACTCAATATCAACAGATGCATTAAATCAGTTTGAAGTAGACTTATTTACCTTGAAGCTTAAAGAAGAATTAGGCCGACATTCCTTAGAAATGTTCCCAACAACGAATTGGTATGGGGACGAAAAATTTGACTTAGTTGTGTCTGACTTAGAGGGCACTTCCAATAGTCAGGCATTTACAGCTAGAGTTTGGCCAGTGAATGACGCCCCTATAATTAAAGATGGATTGCTTGAATTAGAAGTCACAAATGAAGATACTCAAATAGAAATGGTATTTTCGGACTTCGAAGACGACATTTTCTTAGAAGACGAAACGCCAACATATAGTGCCCAGTTAAAATGGTCAGTAATAGATTATGATACTGATTTTATAAGCGTAGTTTCGGGTAACTCCAGTCTTGCAGACACGATAGTATTAACTCCAGTATCTAACAAATACGGAACAACTAATATAGTGGTTCAGTTGAGAGATACCGACGAAGTCCCCGAACTTGTGTTCCCTCCTTTGTCTGAATATGGTGGGTATTCTGCATCACCAAAAACTACCACTGCAGCAATTACACTTGTTTGGAATCCAATAAACGATGCCCCAGTAATTAGCCCAGTAGCCAATGTTGTAAAAGACGAAGACGCAGCCCTATGGACCATTGATCTTTCAGACTATGAGTCAGACGTAGAAGACCCAGGCAACAAACTGTCTTGGATAATACAAACGACACCCACAGCATCATTAAATGGAAGTTTCGACGAGGTCTCAAAAGTATTAACGCTTACTCCACAAACCAATGCCTGGGGAACCATAGACGTCAAACTAAGTTTAAGCGATTCCGATGATTCTATTTCATTTACGCCATATACAGAAAACCCAATTACAACAGTTCTTGAATATATAGTGACCTTAAATCCGGTTAACGATATTCCGGCCATCGACCACTTAGTCATAAATGGTGCACACAGTAGTAGAACAGACATGGTCATGAGTGACGACGAAATCACAATTTCTGCAGTAGGTTATGACGATGTTGGTTACAGTTCAGATACACGAAATACATCTGTTTTAGGTGACGAATACGTCGACAATATTCTGAATTTTGGAGGAACAAAAAATGAGAAAATGTATCATTACAGATGGTACATCGGAAATAGTGTAAGTGACCCTGATAAATCATTAGAGGCGTCCGTTGAAGGAAGCTTTTCGCCCACAGACAGCTTCGTCATTAAAGCCGATTACTATGACGGCTACGACTCATTACAAGGTAAAACAATAACCATTGAGGTATGGCCAGACGATGCTGATGATATAGGCTCTACTTTTACAAAAACGATATATGTTAATAAAGTCCCAAGTATTGTGGACTACTCGGGAGCTACTCCAGGGCAAGATATTTATACTAATGATGCAAGAGTAACTGTGAATTGGACGACAGTAACAGACGACGACTCAACAGACAGCGACAATATTGGATATAGGTTGAAAACATGGAAAGTACCGAAATGGGGACCAGAACCAGACGATACAGGTATAAACGCGTCTGGTGCATTTTATGATTCTGGATGGGTAAAAGACTTGATAGAAATAGACACCGACGATATGACTAAACTGTTTGAACATGGCACTTATTATTGGACAGTTTGGACGGGTAATCAGTTTTCAATTGAAAACTGGGATCATCAAGACAGTGAGTGGCGAAAACATTTTAATGTCGATTTAATTGACCCCGTGTACGTTAGTTTTAATGAATATATACAGCTAGCCGAAATCACAGCTAATGCTGTTATTTTTGATTCGGGTAATACGAGAGTTTTGTATGGTGCTAAGCCAGTAGACGAAGATGATTCTTGGCGATATGAGATCATTTTAGACTGGGCTAATAAAACCCTCGACGAATTTAATGAAGAGTTAATCACGTCAGGACGTTTTGTGATTGTTGATGCCACGGCTTCTGAGAATTGGAAGTACACCATTACTTATCCTGAAGGATCTACAACTTATAATGTAATTATTAAAGATTTAGCTGGAAACGAAGGAGAAGACGAAGAACTACTCTATTCCTTTACTATTGTAGGTGACAATATTCCGCCAGTACCATTTGAAATCAATGGAAGTGTTCTAGACACCCTAAGTAT
The DNA here is from genome assembly GCA_003265975.1 of Candidatus Marinamargulisbacteria bacterium SCGC AAA071-K20. GTDB lineage: Bacteria > Margulisbacteria > Marinamargulisbacteria > AAA071-K20 > AAA071-K20. The sequence goes on along the minus strand of QFBU01000007.1, from coordinate 15,480 downwards.
AGTCACCTCCCAAAATAGGTACTATTTACAAGGCTCAAAAGAGAAACAGTCTGGGATAGAATTTTCGGGATATAACGCCTTAACGGCAACAACTGACGCGTATCAAGTAGTAGGGTTTACACCTGTAGATACCTTTAGCTTTGAAGTGTATCCATGGAAACCAATTGGAACATTAACCGCTATTGATCGTGCTGGAAACAGAGCGTCGCAAAGTACAGACATTTCTTTATCGTTTTATGTTGGAGATCCAGACATTACCAATATTGCTCAAACACAAACAATCATTAATAGTATGGCTAATGAAACGCTACTCCAAAACGCTGGCTTAAGTGCTTCAGAAATAACAACAATTACTCAAAGTGAAGTGTCTATTACCTCTAATAGAAAACTAATTAGCCTAGAGCTTAAAGACAGTGATGGGAATATTATCTCAAGCCTTAATACCTTAGAAAAAGGCAGTACAGGAACCTTTACCCTAAATGGCAATAACAGCAATTTAGAACATGGGGTTAATAGCTTGTATTTGGTAGTGCAAGACGAAGCTTATAACACAGCTACACAAAATTATACTTTGACTGTTTTAAAAGAAGCTCCAAACACCAATATAATGAATACAGCACGATTTTATAATGTAAGTGGCTCGACCGCCTATTTAGATTTAGTTGGGATATCTATAGACAAGGTAACAGTTAACATAAATTCTGAAGACGTAAGCTATTTTGAAAACGGAAGTAACTGGTTTTATAACCAAGCTGACTTTGATTTTAGTCAAAATAATGTAGTGATCACCTTAGTAGACGAAGTACATAACCGGTCGTCGCTAACCTTATGGGACAAAAACTACTATGGCGTTTATGCTGACTCGTCTGACATTCTTCTCCCTATAACTCAAATTGCCGGCAAGCAAATCAGCTCGGGAATAATTATCTCTTATACAGGTCTACCAAGTGATGTAAGCGGAGTCTATTCAGCAGCCATTAGAGAAAACGCTCCATTAATAGCTATGAACCTAAGTAGTACACAAGAAAAAAGTATTCACAGAAAAACAACATTGATACCTCAACTGAGTGTGCCTGAAAGTCAAAATGAGGCCGTACATCAGGTATATGTAAGAGGACTAGAAAACGAAACAATGACACAAAAAGACTTAGCCTCAGCAGAAGTGATAGTAGGGGTTCCTTATAAGGTCGACAAAAATACAGATCCTAAAAACTTAAGTGTAGTTAGATTTAATGAAGACACCGAATTTTACGATGTGCTTGATCAAGAGTATACCGTAGACTATGCCAACCATAGAATAATTACGACAATCAATAAAACGGGAATCTACGCCTTAGTAGAAATCAAACCATTCTCAGAAGACTTAAACAGTGTGGCGGTTTATCCAAATCCTTGGGTGCCAGAAGACGGCGACAGCAATACAGGAACATTAGACTCGGGGCTTGTGTTTGATAATTTGAGTCTGGATGCCAGGGTAAGGTTGTATACGGTATCTGGGTCGCTAGTCAGAGACGAGCATATCCAAGACTCAAGCTGGGCTTGGGATGGTAAGAATGACTCAGAAAAAGACGTCTTTTCCGGTGTTTATCTGTATATCATTACAGACGGACAAAACAAAAAGACAGGTAAGTTAACCGTAATTAGATAATATGATAGCCGTTATAGACTCAAAAACTCAAAAATTCAAGCAATGTTCAAAGCACAAGCGAAGCAAACTAAACTCTTTCCCACCAGGCAAAAAATCAAAGCCAACCCAATTGTGAACTCAGTTCGCCCAAGAAGCATTCTATTTTGCATGGGGTAAAAGAGAATACTTATGGGGTGAACGATGGGGCTCGAACCCACGACATCCTGGACCACAACCAGGGGCTCTACCAACTGAGCTACATCCACCACAAAATGGTGTAGCTATTGTAAAAGAAGCCTAGATAAATTTCAATCAAAAAATATTAATCTAAAGCTTTAGTAATTGCCTTAAAAAAAAGAACAATGCTATTATCAATCCACAATGATTTTAGAAATCTTAATTTTATGTTTAATACTCGCTGTAATTTTCCAAACCGTTTCAAGCAACAAAAAACTAAATCTCATTTCAGAAATCGAACGAAAATTATTATTACAAGACCAACAATTACGGTCGTTTAATAGTCAATTTTCCGATATAAAAGAAAAACAACAAGAAACACTCTCAAAACAATTTCAACAAACAAGAGAAGAATTAAGTCTAAACTTAAAACACAACTCCGACTCTCACACAAAACAACTTACAGGTATTAGCCAGCTTCAGGACGAAAAATTAGAAAAAGTAAGAGCGGTTGTAGACAAGCGACTTGGGCTAATGCAAGACGATAATAATAAAAAATTAGATAAGATGAGAGAAGTAGTAGACGAAAAACTACACGCCACCTTAGAAAAGCGACTAGGTGAGTCTTTTAAAATGGTAAGTGAACGATTAGAACAAGTACATAAAGGTCTTGGCGAAATGCAACATTTAGCTAATGGAGTAGGGGACTTAAAGAAAGTATTAACTAACGTAAAAACAAGAGGCACTTGGGGTGAAATTCAGCTAGGAAACTTACTCGAACAAGTATTAACGAAAGACCAATACGAGGCGAATGTAAAAATTAGACCCAAAGCACAAGACTTTGTAGAGTTCGCAATCAAACTTCCTGGAAAAGACAGTTCAGACAATCCAGTTTGGCTACCCATAGACGCAAAATATCCTCAAGAAGCGTATCATCGTTTAGTAGAGGCCCAAGAAAAAAGTGACGTAAATGGGGTAGAGGCGGCGTCAAAAGAACTCGAGCTGTCTATGAAAAAAGAAGCTAGAATAATTAATGAAAAATACATCCACCCACCTCTTTCCACGGACTTTGCCATTTTATTTTTACCAATCGAAAGCTTATATGCCGAGGCCTTACGAATCCCTGGTCTTCATCAACAATTACAACAAAAATACAGGGTCCTTTTAGCCGGGCCAACAACGCTAGCCGCGCTTCTTAACAGCTTACAAATGGGGTTCAGAACGCTCGCTGTAGAAAAAAGATCTAGCGAAGTATGGTCACTGCTTAGCGCCGTCAAACTAGAGTTTACGAAGTTTGGAGATATATTAGAAAAAACTCAAAAGAAACTTCAAGAAGCAGGAAACACCATAGAGTTGGCTACTAAAAAAACAAGGACCATTGAACGGAAATTAAACAAAGTAGAATCTCTTCCAGAGGCTGCACTTGAAGATCAAATAGTAGAAGAGCCAGAAACTCTATTTATACAACAAACTGAGAATGTGACATAATATCGATATGAACTTAGAATTTGGACGATTAATAACTGCGATGATCACACCGTTTAATACCGATGGGTCTATAAATATTGAAGAATCACTCAAAGTAGCAGACTATTTAATAGCAACAGGCACAGACACATTATTATTAGCAGGAACAACAGGCGAGTCTCCGACACTAACATTTGACGAAGAACTACTTCTTTTCAAAGCGGTTGTAGCCCACTGTAAAGGCCGCGCTAAGGTAATGGCCGGAACAGGGTCTAATTGCACACGAACAGCAGTAAATATGACTCAAAAAGCTGAACAGTGCGGTGTAGACGCTTTTCTTCAAGTAGTTCCTTATTACAATAAACCAAGTCAGGCTGGAATGATCGCTCATTTCAAAGAAATTGCTAAGTCTACAAAAAAACCAATTCTTTTATACAATATTCCCGGACGTACTGGTGTTAATATGGAGCCAGAAACTATGAAAGTTCTTTCAGCTGTTGAAAATATAATAGGTGTGAAAGAAGCAGCGGGGTCAGTTGACCAAGTAAAACAAATAAGAAGTGCCTGTCCCAACGATTTTCTGATTTATTCAGGGGACGACGGGCTCACAGTAGACTTTATGCAACAAGGCGCTTGTGGCGTTGTTTCTGTAGCGGCTCATTTAATAGGTGACGACTTACAAACGATGATGGCTCACGCCTCAGATGGAAACATCGAAGCGGCACAACTAATCTCTAAAAAGTATGACCCACTATTTGATGTATTATTCATTACATCAAATCCAAGTCCAGTAAAAGCGGCTTTAGCACTAAAGGGATACAAAACAGAAACAGTAAGACTTCCACTAGTAAAAGTAAGCGAAGAAGAACACAAAAAAGTAAAAACAATTTGTGATCAATTTAATTTACTAAATTAAATACAGACATCACTCAAACACGACTCATAAATTCTTCCAAACAGTAAAGAGTAATACTCTATTTTAAACTATTTTGAATCTCTTTTATTTGTGATTTTAGCAGTTCAAGTTCAGCACGAAGTACTTTATTTTCGGCTTTCAATTCTGTTTGTGAATCTTCAAGCGACTGCAAAATCTCAGATGGATTGTCTAGTGGTGTGATAGCTACATTAACAAGCTTCTCATCTGCTTTCGAAGACCCTTCCCAAGCTTGACCAACAATTTGGCTAAGGTGTTCAGGTTTAAGTTTCTCTTTAGAAATAGCAATACCAGTACCGTCATTTTTACCTGAAGGAACAATATAGTCTCCAGCACTTACAGCACCAAGAACTCGTACAGGAACCTGTCCAACAAAGGCAACAGCTTCGTACAGATGTTCTTTCCCTTTGCCCTTCCAGTTACCTAATACTAAAGGCATACTAGACACAACCATCACTCGGTGTGCTTTTTTAAGGTCTTTACTAATCTTCCCTTTATAAACCCCAATGATGGATCCTTTTTTGATATCTTCTTTCGAATTGGCACGTTCTAAATACTCAGCGTAATCCGCTCCAGCAGACTCAAGTTTAATTCCAGACTGAGCATAACCAAGGTTGTCGTTAAAGTGTCCACTAATAGAGCCTAATAAGTCTTGTTTGTCAGTAGTAAATCCAATAAATTGAGTATCTGCATTTACCTCATTACCTCTTAGTGATAATTGCATTACACCGTCAGTGGTATCGTTTACTGGCGCGTTGTGAATGAAGTTTACGGCGTAGTCGAATTGTTCTTGTTTTTCATTATATACAAAAGGATTCCTGTTAGACTGATCACCATTTCTAGCTTTACCATCATTTAGGTAAATACCATTTTCTAATGTTTGAATGTTAATTGAAACACCTCCGGGACTAATATCACCGGTATTCTTATATTGAAAAAGATTTTTCGGTTCATTATCACCAGTAGTTAAGTAAATTTTAGTTTGAGCATGAACCTGCATAACACCTTCTAATTCCCAGTTTTCTGCGTTTGTCTGTAAGTCTAACCGTTTAATAAATACTTCATTTTTAGTAACTTCGTAAAAGTCGTAAAAACCTATTCTTTCTTGAAGGCCAAAAGAAATTTTCCCTGTTCTAGTAGTATCACCCACTCTAATTTCAGTAGGTACATACAATTCAGGGGTTAAATCAACTTCAAAATAGGCGGTAGAGTTAGACAGGTTTCCAACCATTTTTCTAGGTGGGGTACTTGTCGCAATTAAAACCTTATTTTGAGTAGTAAGGGTTATTCCTTGTGTCCATCCATTGGCCGGCCTTGCTGGGTCGTAAATCGTGTTTAATGAAAAGCCAAGGCCAGTGGCATCGGCAATCATTGAACCTGCCATGCTTGTAGAATTATCAGCTTGTCTGGCTACTATTTCTCCAACTACTTCTAGTTTTTTACCTGTTGTTGTTGTTCCTATTCCAAAGTCTCCTTCGGCGTCTGCGGTTAAAGAACTAACCCAAGAAAGAGCACCAGACCCATCAGTTTGAATGACCTGACCAGCGGACCCATCAACAACCGGGAACGTAAGAGTATTAGTAGCATTAACAATTTGAAGAGTATTAGTTTTAACAGTTCCGTTAGCGGAAACGCCAGCGAATTCAGGAGAGTCAGAAGACCCAACGCCTAAAGAAATACGAGCGGTGTCAGCCGACTCAGCCACCCAAGTGGAACCATCACCAACGATGATATTACCGTCAGTAGTACCAAGTGCCCCAATTGCAGTAAGTTCAGCATCAGCAGTTTGAGCACTAGTCCAAGAAAGAGCACCAGACCCATCAGTTTGAATGACCTGACCAGCGGACCCATCAACAACCGGGAACGTAAGAGTATTAGTAGCATTAACAATTTGAAGAGTATTAGTTTTAACAGTTCCGTTAGCGGAAACGCCAGCGAATTCAGGAGAGTCAGAAGACCCAACGCCTAAAGTCGCTCTCATAACAGTAGTACTTCCATCATCCAATAAATCACGAGCAGTAGAAGTCAACGGAGTAATTCCCGTAGTATCCGCCCCAGTAACATAAAATAAATTATTCGCATTCGCTAAAGTAATATTGTCAGAAATAGTTTTTAATCCTTCATCACCATCAGCAGCAATATTTAAGTAAGCTTTCATAGCCCCCACATCTGTTTTTGAAACTAAGTCTCTCCCTGCAGCCGTTATTGAAGCCGTTGTCAAAGAATCGTCTCCATTTCCGTAAATAAAATCATCAGCAGAAATAATAAGACCTGCAAATTGTGAAAGGGTCTCATCTAAGTCTTGAACACCAAGAAAAGATTTCATATTTGTAGTTGAAGTATTTTCTAGAAAGCTTCTACTTTTTGCAGTAATTGCACTTGTAGAAACAGTATCTGCCGCACTTATATATAAAAAGGTATTTATATTGTCAGCTGTAATATTGTCAGAAATAGATAGTAGGCCAGCGTCAGACAAAGAAAAGTCACTAATAGACTTATATCCAACTGTATTGTTACTATGTCGAACCAAAATGTCAGAAGCATTACTTCTAACTAATAAATTAGGAAGAATCAAGTCAGAAGAAATTTCAGCTTGACCCACTTCAAATTGAGTATTGTTAATAGTGGCCATATTATTAGACCCAAGTACAAATAAAATTGATCCGCCAGATCCATCTCCATCAGAGTCAGCTGTTATAGACGCGTCAGATGTATTTGAAACACTACCAACCGCTCCAGTAGTTGCAGACAGTAGGGTAGATCCATCTGAAAATGTAATGCCACTAGGCGATAATTGGAAAGCACCACTAACAGCAACATTATTAGAAACGGTTAAATTTTGAGTGACATGTAAATTCTCAGCATAAGCTTTAGTAGTAAATACAGCCATAGATCCTGAAATATCTCCGGTAAAATTACCAACAAAAGCATTGGCAGTAACCGTACCGGTATACTCACCAGAGTTCGCCCCAACTGTGTTTACATCTAGAGAGTCACCATTAAGAACTCCATAAGTGCTAAACCCAGTCGCATTCATAGACGCTACAACTGTAGTCCCTCTATAAAAGTAAGTGTACCCAACGATACCCTCATTATCACTATCAGATGTAAATATTAAATTTTCAGAAGAACTTAATGAAGAAGACCCTGAGAGTCAGAAATTTGATAAAACTCAAATCCACTAGCATCACTGTTTACTCTTAAGCCTCGTTCAGCTTGTCCAGACACGTCTAGAGCTTTAAGTAATCCACCTTCAGAACTTAGTAGTGTATGGTTAGAAAGTGTACTAGTCGCTAAGTTTTCAATTTTAACGTCACCACTAACATGTAATGTAGCATCTGGAGTAGGTGTTCCTATCCCAAAGTATCCATTAACTGCATCAATTGTAAAAACGGTGCTTTCTTGAAAAAGGCTTTCTGGAATATTCGCTACATTTGTCCATTCAACTAATCCAGCTTCGTCAGAAAAAATAGATTTTGGAACCGCGTTCACAGTAATAAGAGTTTCGTCTTCATTAATACTTAATTTAAAATATATTTCCGGGTCATTAAAATACTCTGGATCAAATTGTACATCCGCTCCAAGATCAACCCCAAAAGTACCATCGGTAAAATTAACAGTAGGGTGAGTTTCAGTCCAAACAACATTCGAGGCTTCAAGCCCACCTTTATATAAGGTTAATGTCACTTCTTGAACTCCATTGGCAAGTACTCCAGTTTGACTCACATTTGCTTCAATTCTTACTATTGGGACTTCTACAGAATAAACCAACGTATAACAACTCAGTGTCATTAAAATTAGTCCTATTAAAAATTTCTTTACTTTATTCATGGTCAACCCTCCTAGGTTCAAAAGTTATAGTGCATCGAGAAATAATTCTTACTGTCTTGTAAAATGTAGTCACTGCGCTCATAAGCATAGTGGAAATGAATATCAAATAAGTCTAGGCCAATTCCAAATGTCCATTTTTTATTCCGACCATAGGTTACATCTAATTGTTCTTTAAAACCAGTCATAAAGTGAATGTAACTCATCCTTTTTGGGGCGATTTTAACCCCTAGTGACGGTAAATAATGAAGTCTTACTTTTTTAATTTGTGAAAAAGTTTCAAACTGCCAAAAAGGCTTCTTTAGAGACACAACGAAGTGGGTAGGTAGATTCTCAGGTTCGTAGTTAGTATATTTTACCTTACTGTTTGGGAACAGGTTTCTAATTAAACCAGACACTTCGTATTTATCTCGTTTTAAGATTAACCCTGCGTCAAAATTACTGCCTCTACCGTTTACGTCAAAATAGCGTTGAGAATATAGAGTGAAACTAGTTCCAAAATAGAGATTAGGCTTTAAATTGCCTTGATAACTTAACTTATAAATAGAGCTCTTATAGTCAAAAGTATCCTTAATATAGTGTTTATCGACAACGCCTGTAGTGTCTAGCCCAGTTTCAGGGATTGCAAAACTTGCGGCTTCATAAAATCCAATGCCTACCTTTCCAAAGGGAGTGTTTCCTGCAAAAGCAACCGAGTTGTAAAAAACTTGATAGTCCATAATGGCAGACTTAAAAGCAGAAAAAGAATAGTTTTTTACTCTATATAGCCCAGCAGGGTTTTCAAAAATGCTCGTTGCAGACTCAGAAAATCCTTCAACGCTACCAAGAGCAATTGACCGTGCAGAAATGCCATAGTCTGTTTGTATATTATAGTCTCTATACGCAGCGCCCCAAGCTAACGTAGACAACATTACAAAAATAATTAAAATCTTATTAATCATGGTAAAAGCGCAAACTTTCCTTTCCCTAATACTTTTCCGTCGTTCAACAGAATATAGAAATAAACTCCAGAAGGCATATTTTCTGGCAAATTATTATTAAAAACTTCAGTAGGCTGATTAAACGGAATATAATTGTATCCAGTTCGACCACCTTGGTCTGTAGCAGAAGCAAAAAACTTTCTAAAAATTTCGTTACCTCTCATATCGTATATTCTTAATTCCATGTCCAATGCTTGGTTTAACTGATAACCAAGCGTAGTCCCATCAGTTAATCGAAAAGGACTCGGATAAAACAATGGTGGGAATGTCATTTCTGGAGTCAAATCAAAGCTAAGTAAATTATCAACGGAACTTCCAGGGTCTCCAGGTATTGAAATACCTCCCCATTGATATCTAATAATTACCAACGCATTAGTTGCAGCTCCAGGATTTGGATCTACAAAATTGATGAAGTTATTATGTGCATTCACAACAAGAGCGGCTTTTGCTGGAGTTGAAAATAATATAAATACACATAGTAAGGTGCAAATTAATTTAAATAAATGATTCATTTGTATCCTTTAAGCAATTATTGACTCTTATAGTTATCGGATAATTTTTCTGAAAATTTCAATATAAAAAATTAAAGCTTAAATAATAAAAAATAGTTTAATAAATTAACCCTGAGGTACCGAATATGAACGCATTAATCATAACCAGAGCATTTTAATATGGAATGCGTGATAAAACTAGTTTTGAACATATTAAGATTTTTCAATGAAACAGATCGATAAAATTACCGATAACTTCAATAGGACAATTCCAGGGGTGGAGAAATATTATAATTTATTTAGTGAATCTAGGAGATAAAAACGCATGCAAGTACCACCATTAGAAATACAACAGGGAGAACAACTACCTCTACGAAAAAGTGAAGAGGATAAGCCAAGAGTAAGATGGGGCGAGTTTGTTCAATCAAACTTAAGAGCAACACCAAATGACACCGAAATCGATATGGAACAAAGGCTTATAGATATACAAATAGAGATAATTGAGCAAGGTGGTATTAAAGGCATGGCTGCATATACTAAAGACCAAGCTGACTTTGTTCAAACCGTACTTCAACTTGCACTTGTCGGTGGCGCCATTTCTTCAGGAGGACTACTCCCAATTGCCGCGGCTACCGTTCTTTCTGCACGGCCACTATTAAACACATTAGGTTTTATCACCGGAAAAGATGCTGAATATCGAGCTTTAGCAAATACCCCATTACTTCAACTCGTTGAATCGTCGTCTTTCTTTTTAGGAATGCCTGGGCTAGTAAAAGGTGCTATCACTATATTACCTAGAGCATTAGGTAGTGCCGCTGGTAAATTTGGACATTGGTTTTTTGCTACTGTGCCTGAAGAAGAACTATCTGGTGATATCGAAGAAGGAGGATCTGCATCTTCATCTTCATCTTCATCTTCAACTAAAAATTCAAGAGAAGAATACGATAAAGACAGCAAGTTCTGGGAAAGTTTTGGCTCGTCTATGGGCGGCCTTACAGGTAGAACCGGATTACTATATTTAGAGAATTATGACAAAACTACCTTATATAACCTCGAGCGAAGCTTAAGAGATGGCGCTCGTTCTTTATGTTTAAACTCAGGTGGAAAAAGAGTATATGGTGGTATTTACGACGCTTATAACAAGTTAGGGGATGTAGGCAAATTTGGTGTTAGTGCACTTGCAAGTGCCGCTAGCTTAGTCATTGCAAAGGCTATTCCTTGTAGTTATGTTACACCGTCTACAAGTAGTGCACTTATGGCAGTAGCCAACGTTGGCTTAACTCCATACACCAAAGTAACCGATGCTAATAATCCTTTTTCAATAGGAACTCAACACTCAAAAAGGCGAATACTCTCAACTCCTTTTGATGGCGCCGATGCTACCCCAACTAATGTGGGTTGTACTGTCAGCGACGGATTAACAGATAGTGGTAAATCAGCTTTAATTGATCGTATAAGAGCCGGTAACCCAATCTCTGGTATCCCTGGTTCAAAAACTTTGGCTACTGTATCTTTCTCAAGATATCAAGCCGCTACTTTTTTGCAAACGGCTTTGACCGATACAATCAGCAATGGAAGTTATACAAACGACCAGATTTTACAAATGATAATTAATGTAACTACCGAGATCGATAGTAGTTTAACTAGTGTTTATATTAATGGCCTCGATGCATGTACCGACGAATCTGGTGGCAGCGGGTCGGGTGGTGGCGGAACGCCATCAGACGGGCTAACTTTAGAAGAAATTTTTTATAATCTTAGAGTGGATGAGTGTAAACAAACAGTAGGGGACACCAACCCTGCTTGTACCATCAATCCTGGACCAACACCTGACTACGAGGCACTTGGACAGACAATGTTAGCGACTAATCAGGTGATTTCTGAGGCTACTCTTGCAAAACACAGGTGTGAAAATGTGTTTCCAGACGGAGTAACCTGTGCCGTTGACTTAACAAGTTTATCAACTCCTGCTGCTTTTACTGCAGAAACAAATAGACTCACACAATTAGTAGATAACCGAAGCTTACCGTCTACCCAAATATCAGGTCTAGGTGAATTAGCTACACAAGATGATATTACACTTGCAAAGGTAACAGACGCTGGCAGTTTAGCTGGTCAAAATGCGGTAGCTGCTGGAAGCGTAACAGGTCTAGGTGGATTAGCTACAAAAGATGCTATTACCCTTGCAGATGTAACAGACGCTGGCAGTTTAGCTGGTCAAAATACGGTAGCTGCTGGAAGCGTAACAGGTCTAGGCACTTTAGCTGTAAAAGACAAAGTAGACGTAACAACAGATGTTATTTCTGAACAGCATGTACCGTTCGTAAATGTTCATAATTCATCCGCAAGCGCAGCCACTAGCCCAGGAGGAAGACGTCTGCAGGCGGCGGGGACAACTGGAGTAAGTTCAGCCCAAATAAATAGCTGTAATGAAGATCATACCGTAGGCACGCCTCAAGCAGCGACCTGTATACTTGACGCCACAACAAAACCAGAGTTTAACACAGTCAAAGACGAAGTAAGTACGGTTGCGTCTATGTCAAAATGGGCAGCTGGAGCAGGTGCTTTAGCCGTCGCAGCTGAGATGATTTTTGGAATTAAAGAATTAAGTACACGTCAAACAGAAATGGAAACACGTCAAAGAATTTCTAGTGAACTTAAAGATGATAAAGAGCATAAAAAAGGTCTCACATCTGGACTTAGAGATAGTTTACCTGCAGAACGAACGGCGTTAAAGATTTTGATGGTCAAAGAAGGAGCCGGTCTTCCTGTTACTGAAGAAGACAGAGTTACTTTTCATGTTAATAAAATTAAAGAGCTTGATTATGAAGGTGCTAACGAACTAAATGGATACGTTAAAGGTGACGAATTTAGAAGCATATTAAGAAAATACATAGCAACCGCTGATAATAGAGCTTTTCTTACAGACGGCCCTGAACTCGAGAGATGTATAAAAAACATTAGTGATATGGCAAGGGCACTTTCAGACTCATTTGAATCAAATTCGAAATCAGGCGTGAGTTTAAACAATAAAAGCGAACAAGAAGCGCTTAAGTTAAATTTATTTAAACTCATTGTAGAAAATAAGATTAACCTACTTGACACAATTTTAAATTCCCGTCTCAACGACTTATCAAATAAAGTAAGAAGTATTCCAAAGATGGTAGTGGCTAAATCCTTCGACAAAGATAAAATAGACTTTCTTAAAGAATTCTTCCATTCAGATTCCGTCGATCGTGGGCACGAATTTAATTCTACAAATGTTATTTGTGGGAAGAGTAAGGATGATTCTGAATTAGTGAGGCTTGACCCTTATAAACTTCTCCTTTTCCTAAAAGGAGGCACTGCTGACATAACTTATCAAGATGTTGTTGATCTAATGCATGGGTTTGATACTCATCATATTAGAGAGACGAAAAGAGGGTGGTATTGTAACGATTACGAGGGTGATAGTGACCAAAATAAGCAAATATTTAGACCAGATTTACCCGCAGTAGGTGAAGATAAAGTACTCGAAGCGCTAGCAGAATTAGGTGGTGCTATAACAGATAGAATAGTAAATCCTATAGGTAGGTTAGAAGAGAGAGGTCCATTATTTTTAAGTCACTGTGATATTAGAGTGAGACCTATGGGGAAATCAGTATATGGAGCGAGAGCGCTTGCCGATCCTACAGAAAGATTTGGATATAAACGTAGTGACATGCTAGCTACTTATAAAGCTCTAAATCAAGCCTTTACAGTGTTTACGTTACGTCAAAAAGAACGAATAGTAGATGAGGTCAGAGAACTGTGTGGATTGACACCTAATGCTGTTGAGCATCCTCCTTTAATAATAGGCAGAGATAAGCCTCTATTTATAGACAGAGTATAAAAACAATATGCTAAGTAATTTAAAAAATCATGTCCATTCTCCAGATATATTTAAAGCTCATCTGCAACAGAGAGACGCTGATCTAGTTACAAAAAACACGTCTGGGGCTAAACAAATAGCCGCATATTCCAATGACGCTATGCAAATAACAGAAGCAGCTCTGTCTTTAACCGCTTGTTATTTGGCCTCTCAAACTGGTGGCATTGTACCCTTAGCTACAGCGACAGCATTAGCACTGAGGCCAGCAGGGAGACTACTGTCGATCCTTCCAGCAAGAATGCTAGACTCTTATTATCCTAATGAATTCAATGCAGAGGCACATCTTAGAACCGTAACCGACTCAAGTTTGTTGCAATGGGCCGAACTTATCCCAGCTATCTTTGCGCCCTCCGCTTCATTTGCAAAATCGTTAATAAGTGTAGTCCCAAGAGCCCTATTTGAATTCACTGCAAAACAATTTACAGACGACAAGTTTTGGTCAGGTTTTTTTGGAAACTTAGGTTGCGTCGTAGGTAGAGGATCAGCATTGGCAGTAAGCCCAGAATTAGAATCATCTATTAATAATGCAGCAAAAGAGGTTTTTAAAGGAAGCTATTTTTCCATGGCTTTTCAAAGTATAGAGGCGTCGGTCTCTTCGCTCGGAACTTGGGGCAGTAACATCGCTTGGGGCGCTTATAAATTAGGTCAAATTGCCGTTGGAAGTCAATTAGGCAGTCTATTAAAAATAAGCCCTCCACTCGTAACCGCTGGACTCTCAGCACTATCAGAAGGAATACACCTAGGCGCAGATATGCTACCTATTCAAGCAACTGTCAGACGACGGTTAGTTGAGGAAAATATTTTTATAAATGCTCATAACACAAATCAACAATGCGAAGCAGCTACTCCAACTACAATTGACCAAGATACCTTACAAGGTAATTACCAAACAAAACTAACTGAGGTAGTCATCAATGGAGAGAACTTTATAGGAGAGATTTCTTTAGAATCCCTGTCTTTTGCTCAAGAAGGTGAGGTTGAGGCATTTAAAGAAATGTTTCTTGAAGCGGTTTCTAAATTAGGAATAACAACGCCACAAGAAAAAACTCAATTGCTAACAAACGGTTTGCTGAGTTTACCTTCAAGTCTTCACGATAAGCTACTCGCTCATTTTCAGTCGAACGAGGCCGATGGATGGGGGCCTCAATTTGCGCCTACCGGGGCATGTTTCGACGATACACCCATAATCACGCCTCCAAATACAGGTAACTCCACCACCAATGGAACAGACTCTAACTCCACCACCAATGGAACAGACACTATCCCTACAACACAAAATCAAGGAGCGGCAGCTTCAGATTCAACAATTGATCTTGTACCTCTAATATTGGGTGGATCTGCAGTTGTTTCTGGAGTCAGTGCTAGAGTATACAATCGTAACGACACAAAGAAATCTAATCGTGCTTATGTCGGTTTTCAAGTGAGGCACAGGCGTGAAACTCAAAAAGTAACTAGTGCTTTAACACCAAGTCACTCAATTAAAGCTGAAATTGAGTCTCTTAGAAAAAAACTAGATAGAGAAAGAGCGAAATCAGACACAACTCTAGAAATCTACTTAAATAAATTTGGCACTAATGACCCCGCAAAAAGAACAATTCGCGCAGACCTTAATACAATAATTAATAAACTAAGACATCTTTTTGGAGATAGTGTACTCAGTGTGAAAGAGCAAGATAAAATGGGTATTGAGCTTATCCATGTTATCAAATCTCCTGAGCATTTGCGCTTATTGCTCAATAAAATTGATCAAGCAACTTTAATTAGTCAAGATCAACAAGTTGTTTTAGAAAGACTAGCTCCGCATATTATTAGAAACAAAACTGAATTTACAAGGCTAGTACATGAGATAGTTACTGGCAGACCGGCTGACAATAACTTAAATAAGGGGAATACCCTGTCTTGGTTCTTTAATGGAAATTTATCAAACGCCTTAGTTGTAGATGAAACAAAGTTTTTAAACTTTTTAACTCAAAAATCACATGGAACGGTTGATATTTTTACAGACCCTTACTATACATACCTATATACACAAAATAAGGGCTTCTTTCGGCCTCAATATAGAAGAG
>QFBU01000069.1 GCA_003265975.1 Candidatus Marinamargulisbacteria bacterium SCGC AAA071-K20 | reverse complement strand
TACTCCTTCATACTTGCATATTGCTTGTTCATTAATGGATAAAACAACAGCTTAATAATTAATGTCAGCAAAATTATGGCAAACCCATAATTAGGAATTAAATTATTATAAGAAAATTCTAGAAACGGAATCATCACTCTATCTACTAACATTACTATAGGTCCAAAATTCATTAACATTCTCCTTTTAATACATCAATTCCACCGGGATGAAACGGATGACACTTACTTAAACGTTTAATTGAAAGCTGGAGGCCCTTAGACACTCCATACGTATTGATAGCCTCTTTAGAATAGGCCGAGCAGCTCGGATAAAAGCGACATCTGGGTGGAAGCACTTTAGATATCGTGTTTTGATAACAATTAATAAAAAAGATTAACAATGAATTTAAAGTTGGTATAAATTTCATAAAAATATAAGTTTGTTTAAGTTACTTTTTTTAAAAGTCGAAATATTTCAGGTTCTATAACCTCACTAGTTGTATTACTAAACGATCTCTTAACTATCCATATTAAATCAAAGTGGCTATATATATCAACTTCAATTTTACTAATCATCGCTTTAATACGACGTCTAGCCCTGTTTCTAACAACCGCCCCTCCAAGTTTTTTAGTGGTAATAACGCCAATAGAAGGTGTGTCTTTTAGTCTCTCAGAAAAATAAAGCCTAACAAAACGATTGTCTACAAACTGTTGATGATCAAAAACGGCTTTGAAATGGCTAGATTTAGTAAGTCTACGAGGCTTAGCGATTATGCAGCTAATTGATGTCGACCCTTAGCTCTCCTAGACCTAATGACACGACGTCCACCCACAGTACGCATACGTACTAAAAATCCGTGCTTCTTATTTCTTTTTCGCGTATTCGGTTGAAATGGTCTTTTCATTTTTTAAACTTCCTGTTATAAATAAGGCTTACAAATATTAAGAAGGGCATTATAACGGACCCGATTTAACAAGTCAATAACAACTTACAAATAGAGCTAATAATGCATAAAATCTCAAACCTATCGCCTATATCTAACTTATCATTTACCAGTGATTTTATCGAAATTTGATATATTTATTTTACAAATTTTAAATATAAGAGACAAGCAAAAATACAAGTTTTAATGAGACAATAAAAAATTATATGAAATTTTAATTTTAATTAACCGATAACTAATTAGATTTAAAAATTCATAATAGGAAAGAGAGAGTATAAGTAAATGTTTGCAATCAGAGCATGCGCGCAAGTGATAAAACCATATAGGGTAGTTCCTAGAGGTTCAGCTATACAAGGTGTTGAAAAAACAGGCCTTTTGTCAGGGAGAGTACTTCCTATTCGTATGCCCCCCTCAATGGCACGTGGGATAGCCACCTGTTCAACCCTTGGCCACAGTCATATTAGAAAAAGTGAGGACTTAGGTCCAACTACAAAAAGATACATAAGCGCCCTCAGAGGTAGTGCCGATCCAACTGGCACAAAATCTAGAGTTGAGAAACTGATGTCAAATTCAATTGATGCGGGAATTAGAAGTGCACTACAAAGTGGCAACACTGGCTTTCCTTTTTACCATATGACTTCTGATCCTGAAAAAATTCGTAACATAACTCGTACTTTTGTTGAAACCGCCCTAGACGAAAAAAAAATCGCTGGCTATGACTATGACATAGGACTACATCCTAATGATGTTGCTATTTTCACAACTGATCAAGAAACCGGCTTACCAAGAAGTTTCTGTGTCGTAACACATAGAAACGGACATGAATTAAGTATAGACACTACACCTGCAAGGCTAAGCTTAACTAATACTAACTATCCTCTTCGTGCTGATGGCCTAACTAAAGACGTTGTTGTCCCACATGAAGACTTATTCAAACATGAAGGATTAAAATATGCTGCAGAAGCGAGTAGGTTTTTAATTAGATCTACTACTGAACCCGGGCAAGAAGCAAAACGTGAAGTTGCTCTAAATGACATGTTAGTAATGTGGATAGCATTAGCTCATCAATTAGCATCTTCAAGCGTTGGATGTATTGCGTTAACAGAGAAGGGCTCTAAGATGGAGACGTTAATAAACAGAATGGGGTTCTCAACGGAACCTTATCCCTATTGTCCTCGACTTGAATATGATGGATATGGTCGCCCAGACCCAGAAACAGGAGTAATCTCAAATATACAATGGGAAGTAAGACTCATGACCCCAAAACAAATTAAAGACATGAGCCTTTTCTTCTCTAGTACCGAAGCTAAAACCTTCAAAGCAAAATACCCTGGAGCCGTTAAAATCATTGATAGCTTGATTTCAGAGGATGGCACAATCTGCTAAAAATAAATGCTCTCATTCTTACCCCTACTTATCATCGGACTGCTCAACATAGGATTTGGAACCTATGTATATTTTAAAAACCAGAAAAATAAAAACCACTTAGCTTTTTTCCTTTTCTCATCGTCACTAGGTCTTTGGAATATTGTCTATGCCATTTCAGAGCTACCTTTTGAGAATATGCTTTTAATAACCAGGCTAATCGTATTGCCAGCAAACTTTATTCCTATAACATTCCATTGGTTCACCAATACACTTTACACGCCTGACAAAAAAATACACATGTCTTTAAAAGTTACACACACAATTGTCTTAAGTATTTTAATAGCCACACTTCCCACAAAATATTTTATATCAAGCGCCCAATATCTAAATAACGCCATAAAGTTTACTTATGGCCCAGCATACAATCTTCAAGGGTTATATCTGGTACTTTTTATGGGTATTGGAATTTACACCTTAGCTAAAAAATACAAAATGGCTACCAAAGTTCAAAAGTCTCAGATTCAATACATGGCATTAGGTGCTTTTATTGGAACAGTTATTGGCACTATTTTTAGCTATATATTACCAATTTTTGGATATGCAGAGTTTAACATTTATACAAACGCGTCATCCATATTTTTTGTTTTTTTTGCTCACTACGCAATTACAAAACACCGCCTAATGAATGTCATTATTGTAATCAACAAAACCACAGCATGGATAATGAGCCTAGCCATATTCACAAGAACCTACCTATTTACCAATATATTACTTTCAAAAGTAATAACCATCACAAACCCCATTCAGCTAACTCTATCGACTATATACGCATTATTAATGGCCTTCACCTTCAACCACTTACGACTATTCATACAAACAACATCCGAAAAACAATTTTTAAGCGAACACAAAAAATTCATAGACAAACTACCCGAAATTACCCATGCATTCAGTGCGTGTTACAACCTAGAAAGTTTCGAAAAAATAACGAAGCACTGCTTTAAAAACATACTAGAAATTAGTAATGGAAGCATCTATATAGACTCTAGATTTTACCAAGGCAAACTGCCGATAGGTTTTTTTACAGAACTAAACCTATCAAAAGATAGTCATAAACAGGTCTCATACAATCATCCACTGGTGACAAGACTAAAACATACTCAAGAAATTATCGTTAAAAATGAGCTTAAAGAGATAGATAAAAACCTACTTTCCGAATTCGATTTTGTACTTTCGGTTCCTTGTTTTAATGAAGACAAACTCTCGGCATTTTTCTGCTTAGACTCTAAATATTCTGAATATATTTACACATACGACGATTTCAAGTTTTTAGAAATAATTTCGTCACAAATGGCTATTATTCTTGAACGAATTATTCCTTTTGAGAAAGTTCAAAAGGACTATGAAAGAACCAGAGAATACGCCGAAAAGATCTCTCAACAAAAAGCGTTTACACAATTGTCTATGGGTATTGCGCACGAAATTAGAAACCCCATTTCTAACCTCTTACTTAGAGCAGAAATTGTAGAAAAGAAATTAGATGACCCTGAAGCTGTATTAAAATTTTCGGACATGATTAAGAGAAACATCACTCGAATTCTTAGAATAACTAACGCCATGTTAAAGTACGGAACACCCACGTCTAAAGAACGAAAAAAAGGGGATATCAACTTCACATTAAAAGAAGTAGTAGATATGGTAGATACCAAATGTAATCAAAGCAACATTACAATAAAAACCCTATTAGGCCCTATTCAACCACTACATTACGATGAAGCAGCTCTCTACCAAGCATTTTCAAATATTATCCTAAATGCCATCGACTCCATAGGCAACAAAGGCGGTAAGCTTACTATAACTACCTCAAATACTAGAATAAAAAACACCGAAGGAAACATTAATGAAGGAATGATTATCAGCATTCAAGATTCTGGAGTAGGGATAGACAGCGAGACTATCAGTAAAATTTACAACCCCTTTTTCTCTACCAAATATAGCCACATAGGATTAGGACTCTCTATGGCCCTTAAAGGTATTCATGCACACAAAGGGAGTATAGACATTCAGTCAGAAGTAGGAGAAGGCACCATCTTTAAAATATTTCTGCCCTACGTTAATCAAACAGTACCGGTCCCTTCTCTAGCTTAAAGAATCTTAAAATCCTTATCTAGTAACGATACTATCTACCGAGACTCTTTTATTAGAAAGGCGTTCGTTTAACTCTTCAACAAACACCATCATTCCATCTTCCATTACTGAACTTGGAACAACTAAATGGTCAGGCATTTGAAGATTACTTAACTCTGGAAAAAACTTATAAATATCCGACATCACTACATCTTGGTCTTTTAATTGTTTTCGCTCACATAATACGTTTAACAGATAAAGTTTAATTTTATAGGGTAAACGATACTGAATAATATGCTCTTCTATTAATGCAAGATGCTTTTTAAAGTATAATCGCTGTGCACTTTTTGAGATAGCAACATGCAGGTTCACCGGATTGTAAGGTTTATTAAAGTAGCCTTTAGCACCCAACTTTAAGGCTTTAATAGCAAGATCTAACTCTTTAAAAGCCGTCACTACTATAATTTCAACTAACTCATTTTTGACCTTAAACCCATCTATTAAATTAATACCCATACCCCCAGGTAAGTGCATATCCAAAAGGACAATATCTATACTTTCCTCAGAGTTTATAATAGCCTTAGCTTCGGTAATTGACTCTGCATATAAGCAAGAAAACTCATCAGAAATAATTTCTTTCATATTGTCTCTAGCGTCAGAATCATCTTCAACAATTAAAATAGTGGGCGCTTTTTCAGCTTCTGGTAATGATAAAATTTTTGTTTTGATAATGTCTCTAAACAGCTCTTGAGGTTTATTGTCACTTGGCAAACAATCTAAAAGATCGTTAAAGGTAATGTAACTTCCTTCAATGCGACGCTTTCTAGCCCACTCTGAAATATTACTTAAGTCCAACTCAAGCCCAAAATGGTCAAAGAAAAAACGATGAGCCAAATATTTTAAACGGTTCACCGAGTCAATATGAGAAACAGCGTCGTCTACAATTTGTTTGATAGTAGAATTTTCATAAGACCAAGACATGATGTCTCTCACGCCATTGTGTAGAAGCTGAACTGACTCGTCAAAGTTAGACGCTTGTGAAATAACTAAATATTCTGACATTACATTTTTTTTCGACAGGCTTTTTATAAGCTCTGCCATGTCCGTATCTGGTAAAGCAGCATCTAAAATAACTACCCTCGTTTTTAAATACATAATGTCATACATCATTAAAAATTCTTTCGCGCTGTACATCTCCATTATATTATATTTCTCATCTAACGCTATATTTAGCTGCTCCGCACGATCTCGATCTCGAGTCACAATCATAATTAAGGGTTGTCCTTCATTCATGTAAAAAGTCCTTTTCTAGCTTGGTTTCGTAGGTAATGATCTACTAAAACAATGGCTGACATCGCGTCTACTATAGGCACAGCTCGAGGTAATACACACGGATCATGCCTCCCTTTTGCGGCAAGTGTTGTGGCCTTTTTACTTGTAGTAATCGTTTCTTGCTCTTTAAAAATTGTTGCTGTAGGTTTGAATGCAACATCAAATGTAATATTTTCTCCTGAACTAATTCCTCCTAAAGTTCCACCCGCATGATTTGTTCTGGTCCTAACCATACCTTTGTCCATATAAAACGCGTCGTTATGCTCAGACCCTTTTAAAGTTGCTCCACTAAAACCAGCCCCAATTTGGAATCCCATAGTAGCTGGGATACTCATCATCGCTTTTGCTAAGTCGGCCTTTAATTTGTCAAAAACAGGCTCGCCTAAACCTGCAGGAACAGACTTAATAACACAAGACACTACGCCACCTAAAGATTCGCCTTCTTTTCTGGCTGCTTCTATCTCTTTTATCATAGACTCTGCTACTTTTTTGTCGGGACATCGAACGATATTGGCATCTATTTTTTTTAAAGTAAGCGTATTCGTATTAACCGACGCCGATAATGTGTGAATGGAACTAACATAAGAAAGTATTTCAATTTTTTCTAATTTCTTTAATATTTTTTTAGCAATGGCTCCTGCCGCTACCCTACCTATTGTTTCTCTAGCGCTTGATCGTCCACCACCCTGCCAGTTTCTATGACCAAACTTTTCGTCAAAGGTATAGTCTGCATGAGAAGGGCGATAAACATTTTTTAAATGGTCATACGCTTTAGAATTAGCGTCTTTATTTCGTACTAGTAGTGCAATTGGAGTTCCGGTTGTTTTTCCTTCAAATAC
>QFBU01000068.1 GCA_003265975.1 Candidatus Marinamargulisbacteria bacterium SCGC AAA071-K20 | reverse complement strand
GCCTGTGGATCATCCCCTGTTTTTACCATTTTCTCTAAAATCTCTTTGGCCATTTTTCCAGAAATTGTACCCTTTTCTATAAGGGACACTAAAGAAACCAACTGCTGAGGTTTTACTTTTGTAGAACCAAAATCGTCTTCAGTTTCTTTAAGTAAGGCATTAAAGTCGCCTACTATCCATTTACAAAGTTCTTTTTCAGAACTTCCATCTTTATTTGTAATACACTCACCAAAATAAGTATCAATTGTCACATCACCAATTAAAACCTTGCAGTCAAAGTCACTTAATCCAAAATCGTTTTTATAACGTAAAATTTTTGCTTTTGGTAATTCAGGCAATGTCGCTTTAATGTCATCCACATATTTTTGAGTTAATACTAATGGTGGAAGGTCCGGTTCAGGAAAATATCGATAATCATGAGCGTCTTCTTTGCTTCTAAGAGAACTTGTTTTTTGAGTTGTATCGTCATAGTTACGTGTTTCTTGAATAACTTCGCCGCCAGCTTCTATGAGTTCTTCCTGACGCGCTCGTTCTACATTAATGGATCGCTCTAAACTTCTAAACGAATTCAAGTTCTTACATTCTGTTCGTGTTCCAAATTCCTTAGCACCTTTTAGTCGAATAGACACATTGGAATCGGCTCGCATACTACCTTCATCCATATTTCCATCACATACACCAATATGCTGAACAATTTGTCGAAGTGCTTCCACGTAGGCTTTTGCTTCTTCTGCTGTTCTTATATCTGGTTCCGAAACTATCTCAATTAACGGAGTTCCTGCTCTATTTAAGTCGACGTGGCTATGAGTAGATCCAGCTATAGAGTCGGCACCTTGATGAACCAACTTCCCTGCGTCTTCTTCCATATGAATTCGGGTAATTCCAATTCGTTTGGTTTCGCCATTCACTTCGATGTCTAAATAACCGTCTTCACAAATAGGTTTGTCGAACTGACTTATTTGATAGCCTTTAGGTAAGTCAGGGTAAAAATAGTTTTTACGTGAAAATACAGACGTGTTTCTAATCTTACAGTTAAGCGCTAAGCCAGCCATTACAGCCATACGTACCGCTTCTTTGTTTAATACAGGCAATGCGCCGGGTAAGCCCAAACAAACTGGATCTATATTAGAATTAGGGGCATCTCCAAACTTTGTAGAAGACGAACCGAACAATTTTGTTTTTGTTTTTAATTGAGCATGGACTTCAATTCCAATGACCGTTTCATACTTAGACATAATTCATCTCCGGATTTTTTAAATGAAAGTCTGTAACTTGTTGATATCTATGACCAATTCTAAGCATCGTTGCTTCGTCTAAGGCTTTTGTAACAATCTGAAAACCAATTGGCATTCCGTTATTAGAAAATCCACACGGTACGTTCATACCAGGTAAGCCAGCCATATTGGCAGGAATTGTAGCAATGTCACACATATATAATTTAATAGGATCTTTGTCTTTCTCGCCAAATTTAAATGATGTTGTTGGAGTCGTTGGACTCAAAATAGCATCGTATTTATCAAATATCTTATTGAAGTCGTTTTTAATTAAGGTTCGTGCTTTCTGGGCTTTTAAATAAAAGGCATCATAGTAACCAGAACTTAGTACATACGTTCCCAAAATAATTCGACGTTTTACTTCTGCGCCAAACCCTTCGCCTCTAGTTTTGGTATACATGTCTTTTAAATTACTAATGTCATCGGCTCTATTTGTATATCTCACACCATCAAAACGTGACAAATTAGCAGACGCTTCTGCAGGGGCGAGAATATAATAAGTAGCAATAGACGCTTTTAAAGAATCCATCGAAACAAAATCAAAAGTAGCGCCCTGTGCTTTAATAACTTCAAGAGCATCCATTACTTTTTCTTTAATATCGTCAGAAATAATGTCAGACATTAGTTCATTAGGTATGGCAAACTTTAAACCCTTTATGTCTTGATTAAGAGTAGCTGTGAAGTCTGGAACCTCAAGGTCTAACGATGTTGCGTCACGTTTGTCGTGCCCACAAATAACATTTAATAGGTGAGCTGTGTCTTCTACAGTTCTAGTGACGGGGCCAATTTGGTCTAATGAGGACGCAAAAGCAACAAGACCATAACGAGACACTCTTCCATACGAAGGCTTAGCACCAACTACACCACAAAATGACGCAGGCTGTCTTACAGATCCACCTGTGTCAGACCCCAAAGCAAGTGGAACTTGCCCAGCAGCAACAGTAGCAGCAGACCCGCCTGATGACCCGCCAGGAGTATAGTCTAAATCCCAAGGGTTTTTAGAGGTAAAATAGGCAGAGTTTTCGGTAGAACTTCCCATAGCAAATTCATCCATATTGGCTTTTCCTACCGGAATAATACCGGCGTCTAAACAACGTTGTGCTGCCCCTGATGTAATAGGAGAAATATAGTTTTCAAGCATTTTAGAACTACACGTAGTACGTGTATCTTTTATACAAATATTGTCTTTAATAGCAATTGGAATTCCGGCTAGTGGAGAAAGTTCATTTCCTTTATCAAATTGTTTATCTACCTGAGCAGCTTGTTCAAGCGCGCGCTCTTTCAACAAGGTCATATAGGCGTTTATTTTATCGTCAGTACTCTCAATATTTTTGTAAGTAGACTCAATAAGAGAGGTAGCTGTAATTTCACGGGCTCTTAATTCTTTACTTAATTGGACTGCTGTTTTCATCTAAAAGTACCTACCCTAAAATTTTTGGGACAGAAAAACTTCCGTCTTGCCAGTCAGGTGCATTTTTTTCTAATAAAAGATCGCCTTGATCTTCAACCACATCTTCACGAAGATATTGTTGCTGGTCGTGGGCATAAGCTGATGGCTCAACTTTGTCTAAGTCCATCGCTTCAAGAACCTTCATATACTCAATAATTGAATGTAGCTGGCCTAAATATAATAGTTTGTCTGCTTCACTTATTTCTAAATGAGACAATCTAAGTGCTTTTTCTAAATCGGGCATTTCTAATGACATCGTGCTGATAGTATATCAAGCACGATGTAAATATGAAATAGGGATGACTAAACTCTCGTAGGCTGACCGGTTCTGTCGCACAGCTGAGCACAGAATGATACGCTTTTAGAAAAACGGAGGAGCCACATGAAATTAAATCAAAAAATGAAGCGGCTATTCAAAACCCATAATTATTCGCCTGAAATCATCATCCATGCCGTATATTTGTATTGCCTATTTTCACTGAGCTATCGTGATATTGAAGCGAGTGGGAACCAGCTGGCGAATGGGTGAAGTTAGAAAAAAGGCACAATATTATTGTGCCCCTCAGCTGCTAGAGAAGTGATTTTACTTAACGATCATCTCGCCACGCATCATTGAAAAATGGCCTGGGAAGGTACAAATATAGACATAAGTACCCGTCTTCTTAGGCGCAGTAAACGTAATTCTTGTCTGTTGTCCTGCCTCAGCAATAGCCGTCGCTGCAATAATCGCTTCATTTTCTGGAATATATCCAGGAGCAGACATTGCGGCCATACCTACTTCATTTACTTTACTCTCATCATTTAACACCACAACATTGTGTTTCATCATCTCTTCAGTTGCAATATTATCCATTATAATGGTAACTTCTTGTCCTTTTAAAACCTCAAATTGAGTCGTTTCATATTTCATCTCATTCCCAATCGGTTTAATCACAACCGTAATCGGGTCCGGTGCCGAAGAACAACCTACTAGACTCAAACATAATATAGATATAATCGCTAATCTTTTCATTATTTTTTCCTTATTTTTCAGATTCTTTACTAGCATATACTAACCCCCCTTTACGATTAATACAACCGAACAACTCAGGGAGTCATCACGCACAAAATTAATCACAAAAGACGCTAAGACAATACCCAAAAAACTATAGATATCAACATCAAATTAAAGGATAAAACAAGGATATCTTCTATTAATACTCGTAGTGGGTTACGGACTCATCTGAAGAAAAAACGTATATTGAGGGTAGTTAACGATTTATTGCCCTAAACAAATTCCAACAATGCCCCCCGTCTTTACTGGCGCGTTCATAAACGCTAATGATGGACCTAATAAAAAGGTAAGCTTCTTTTTCATTGAAGGGATTGTATCCGTATTTATTTTTTTGAACCAAAACAACGAATTAAGTCTGCTTAATGTACAAAACTTAAGAGTGTAAAAGCGGCGACTGAAATAACCGCTGAAGCTATTGGGTTCGGCATTACTGGCGGTTGAGTCAACTTTACTTTTTTGTTAGTTGAAGGGGTTAACAAGTGCTTTTTTTGCCATATAATCGTGACGTATTGCAGGGGACAAAGCCGTTATAGACTGAATATCTATAACCAACACAAGCGTAGAGAGCATAATAGTGCGATGAGCGCCTCTTCCTTCTGAAAAATTTCATAAAAAGTGATTTAATTAAAACAACTTAACCATTTACAGGAACAACTATTAGTTAGACACTATAAATAGCTGCATATTAACCATAAACTCTCTTCTAATTGTCCTTTTATGACTATTCATCCCAAAATCAAAACGATTCAATGTAGGCCTCGCTTCAATAATAAAAGCCCCATTCTCTTTATCTAAAACAAAAAAAGGAAATTCTATAGTCTTTAAGACGCCTCTAATGGTTAAGTCCCCAGACACCCAAACATCATCATTATTATAAAAAAAAGACTTGGACTTAAAGGTAATAAACTCAAACTGCGACACATCAAAAAAATCATCACTTTTTAAGTGCCGGTCTCTCATTCTATTTTTTGTAGATAAACTACTTGTATTAATCGTTACGGCCACGTTTGCTGAGGGCCAGTAATTATCAGTAATAGCTAAATCAACCATAAAATCAGAAAAGGCTCCCTCCACTTCCATCCGTCCAATATGAGAAATTTCAAACCCTATAAGAGATTTTTCTGGGATGATGTGTAATGATTCTGCAAACAGAGTAGACCCTAAAAAAAGAAGGATAAAAAAAACACGTCTCATAGTGCTATAATAAACGAACAAATGTTTAAATTAAATTATTTTATTAAATCAATCTTTCTCTTATTCCTGACTTGCTCAACAATCGCAGCCAGCACTTTTGTACTGCAACCTTCACAAGAAACCATGGCAAAGGGCCTTATTGGATTTTCTGTCGAACACCGCTTTTACAACTCGGTTAATGACGACGCTATAGACAATTTTTTTGGAATCGACGGAGGCGCTAACACTCAACTAGGACTTAGCTACGCTATTCAAGAAAACCTGCAGGTCCACGTCGCTAGAGCGTCTGTAGAAAAAGAATATACCCTTGGCACCACATACGCTTTACCCTCAATGAACGGAGTACACCCATTAGTTGGCTTAGACTTTTTTAGTTTCAAAAAACTTGGAAACAGCTCAAGAGAACAAAACTTTTTTTATCATATTAGCGGGACTTACCCCAATGTCATCCCTAAACTAACGCCAAAAGTAAGCATTGGAATTGACGGGTTCAATAACAATATCGGGTTTGCATTTGGTGGAGAATACGAAATTAGAAAGTCTCTATTCACAACAGTTGAATGGGCCAAAACCAATAAAGTAACGGGTAACGAACACTCAGTAAACTTAGGACTCTCCAAAAAAACGTTTGGACACCAATTTATTTTATTTGTAACTAACAACTCTAACGTTGGATTTAGACGAGTGCTTGAAGGGGCACAAACCAAAGAATGGTCACTCGGTTTCAAAGTTACTCGTACTCTCGAATGGTTTTAAATCACCTAAAAAAACAGTTCATTCCACTTTTACTGATATTCACAGTCCTATTTATTGGCGCTTGCTCTACTCGTTCTACTGACGACCCTGAAGTAAGCCTCACAGATGATGGATTTAAATCTGTAGAATTAATCAACATGACTATTGAATGGCGAGTGACCCAAGACACTAAACTAGAAGTAGTCGCCACAGCACCTACATCAGGCTGGATAGGTATTGGATTTTCTCCCACTGGAGCAAGGATGTCGGGCGCTAATATTATTATGGGATATATAGACGATAGTGGAAATTTACAAATAGAAGACAGATACGGCAGCTCGTCTACAAATCACAGTAAAGACAGTCAAGACGACCTCACCAATACCAGCGGATCAGAAACCAGTGGCTCTACTACAATTAAATTTACTATCCCTTTAAATTCTGGAGATTCTAACGATCGGCCTTTAACAGAAGGGGCCGCTTTTACTATAATGGCCGCCTATGGAGATAGCGGTGAAGACAATTACACCGCACAACACAATTCTAGTAAGCGTATTCGTCAGAGCATCGGGGCTCTTTAAAAGAAGCGGGGTCAAGAACTTCAAGACCTTGAATTGAAATATCTAGATCTTTACATTTCTCTAGAAACTCACTAAATTTTAAATTGCTATCTACAAGCATATTGTTAAAGAACAAGGACAATGGCCTTAATAATGACTCATGACTTTTTGTTACTTTCAGACTTACGATATCTGGATGCAATTTCAACAAGGTTAAAAAGTGGCTCTGTCGCATCTAAAACATAAATGCCAAAAAAGCGCAAAATGTCCATAGACGGTCACGTTGTTTGAGCGTGATACAAATATACGGCATGGATGATGATTTCAGGCGAATAATTATGGTTTTTGAAT
>QFBU01000067.1 GCA_003265975.1 Candidatus Marinamargulisbacteria bacterium SCGC AAA071-K20 | reverse complement strand
CGAAATTTGAAGCAGAAGTATATATATTGAAAAAAGAAGAGGGTGGAAGACACACGCCATTTTTCAAAGGATATAGACCGCAGTTCTATATTAGAACAACGGATGTAACGGGAGATGTGACATTACCAGACGGAGTAGAGATGGTAATGCCAGGAGACAATGTTACGATGAAGGTAGAATTGATAATACCAGTAGCCTGTGAGGACGGATTACGATTCGCGATCAGAGAAGGTGGACGTACTGTTGGTGCTGGAGTTGTGACTAAGATACTGTCATAGATCAATTTTGAATAAAATGAGTAATTAAGAGTTACTAAAGAATTTACTTTGATAGGTTGATTTTAACGATTAGAATAAATATAAATAAATTATAATAAATTAGGAAAACTAAATGGCAAAGCAAGCAACAAAAGAAAGAAAAGAGCAAAAAATTAGAATTAGACTTAAGGCATTCGATCATAGAAGTTTAGATCAGTCTGCTGAAAAAATTGTTCAAACTGCTCAAAGATCAGGAGCGAAAGTTCTTGGCCCAGTGCCTTTGCCAACACAGAAAAAAAAGTGGTGCGTTTTAAAATCTCCTCACGTTAACAAAAGAGGTGGGGAGCATTATGAGTTATTGATTCATAAGAGACTTATAGATATAGTAGATCCTCCAAGTTCTACTGTTGATGCGCTTATGCAGCTAGATTTACCAGCTGGCGTAAATATTGAGATTAAACTAAACTAAAGGGTTAATGATGGAAAAAGTAATATACGGTAAGAAATTAGGGATGTCTCAGCACATAGATGCAGATGGTATAGTTACCCCTGTGACTTTAGTTAAGGTAATGCCTCTAACGGTAATAAAAAAACTTAATAATAACAAGGTTGATTCTATTTTAATAGGTATGAATGAAGTTGAAGAGAAGAAGCTAAATAAACCTAAAATTGGGTTGTTTAAGAAAAATAACACAAAGTGCTTTAAGTATATAAGGGAGTTTAAGTTATCTGATATAGATTCCTATAATTCTAATGACGAGATAGGGATTTCGAATTTTGAAGAAAATGAAAAGATACATGTTCGTGGTAAGAACATAGGTAAGGGTTTTGCTGGGACAATAAAAAGACATCATTTTAGTAGAGGTCCAATGACTCACGGATCAAAGAATCACAGGTTACCAGGTTCGATCGGTGGAGGGACTGATCCGGGACGTGTTTTTAAAGGGACTAAAATGGGTGGTCGTTTAGGGAATAAGTATATAACTATGAAAAATCTAATTATTCTTAAAATCGATTCAGAAAAAGAACTGATTCTTATTAAGGGTAGTATACCGGGTAAGAAAAATAATTTAGTAGAAATATTTAACTAAGGAAGTATTATGAAGTTAAAAGTACTTAATATTGAAGGTAAAGAGCAAGGTGGTATTGAATTTGGGTTTTCTGAGGAGAAATTTGATGAAGATAATTCTAATCATATGCTTTATTTATTAGATAACTATCAGAAAGATCATGTTAGAGTCCCTTGCGCATCTACCAAGACACGATCTATGGTAAGAGGTGGCGGCGCTAAGCCGTATAAGCAAAAAGGTACGGGCAATGCTAGGCGTGGTACTAATAGGACTCCTCTTAGAAGAGGTGGTGGTGTTATATTTGGTCCTCAACCACATAGTTTTAAGTCTGATCTTAATAAGAAAATAATAAGAAAAGCACTTCGTTGGTTAATGATTTCAAAGTATGATCAGATATTTGTAATTGATTCAAAAGATGATGTTCCAATGAAAACTAAACAAGTGGTTAGTTTGTTAAATTCGTTAAAACGAAATGATAAAGAGAAGATTTTATTATTAATAGATAGTAATGAGGATAATATTTCACGAGCCTTTAGAAATATTAGTAATGTTGCCATAGATGAAATTAATTTTACGCATGTAAGTAAAATGATATATTCTAAATATATATTTATATCGCAAAACTCATTTAAAAAACTAGTTAAGAGGTTGAATGATGACAAATAATGTTTTAAAGCGTCCTTTAGTTTCTGAGAAATCTTCGCGCTTAATTGAAGATAAAAAGTTTACGTTTATTGTAGAAAAGCATGTTACTAAAGTTGACATAAAAAATCATATTAAAGATACTTATGATATTGCCGTAGAAAAAATTAACATTATAAATGTTAAGCCCAAAAAACGACGTCGAGGAAAGATTCTAGGCGAGAGTAAGCCAAAGAGAAAAGCTATTATTACAGTATCAGATGATAAAAATTTAGATAAATTAAAACAATTCTTTTAAGGAAAAAAATATGGGAACTAAAAAATATAAACCAGTAACACCAGGATTAAGGCAAAGAGTTGTTCTCGATTACAAAGAGATAACTACAAGTAAGCCTGAAAAATCTTTATTAAAGCCAGTTAAGTCTAAAGCTGGTAGAAATAATTTAGGAAGAGTAACTGTTCGTTTCAGAGGTGGGGGAAATAAGCGAAAGTACAGAATTATTGATTTTAAAAGAGATAAAGATGGTATTCTTGGAAAGGTTAAAACAGTTGAATATGATCCTAACAGAACTTCATTTATTTCCTTAATACAGTATAAAGATGGGGAGAAACGTTATATAATTGCTCCACAGCAACTTAAAGTTGGTGACGATGTGATGTCTGGAAAGAACGCAGATATAAAGCAAGGGCATAACTTGTATCTTGAAGATATTCCAACTGGGACTGTAATTCATAATATTGAACTTTCAATTAAAAAAGGTGCCCAATTAGCACGTTCTGCTGGGTCATTTGCTACCTTGATGGGAAAGCATGATAACTATGTTACTCTTAAGCTTCCTTCAGGTGAAATGAGAATTGTTAATAAAAAATGCAGAGCAACAATTGGTCAGGTAAGTAATCAAGATAATAGAAATACTGTCCTTGGTAAGGCAGGGGCTAGACGTTGGATCGGTAGGCGTTCTAAGGTTAGAGGATCTGTAATGAATGCTTGTGATCATCCTCATGGTGGTGGTGAAGGCCGAGCTCCTGTTGGCCAGGCCGGCCCAAGAACTCCTTGGGGGAAACCAACTCTTGGTTATAAAACAAGAGACAAGAAAAAGCATTCTGATAAATATATTGTTAAGAAGAGAAAAAAGTAGGAGGAATTAGTTGTGTCTAGATCATTAAAAAAAGGACCGTTTGTAGACGATCATTTAGAGAAGAAGGTAGAAACGATGAATTCTTCAGGTCAAAAAAAACTTATTAAAACTTGGTCTAGAAGGTCAACTGTCACGCCTGAGATGATAGGTCATAATATAGCTATTCATAATGGAAGAAAACATGTGCCTGTTTTTATACAGGAAAACATGGTGGGTCATAAGCTTGGGGAGTTCGTAGTTACCCGAACTTTTAGATCACATAGTAAGGGAATGAAATAAAGGTATAAGTTATGAAAAAAGCAACAGCAAAATTTAAATATATAAGAATTTCACCAACAAAACTCAGACGTGTAGCTGATCTAATTAGAGGCAAAGAAGTCAATGATGTTTTAAGTATGTTAAAAAACTTACCACATAAAGGCGCTAAGATAATGTATGATGCTGTTCATTCAGTAAAACATAATGCAATTAACAATAGTAAGTTATCTGATAATAATGATTTTCTATTATCGACTATTTTAATTAATGAAGGCCCTAGAATTAAGCGTTTTCAAGCTAGAGCTAGAGGAAGAGTTTTTGAAATTATTAAAAGAACTAGTCACATTATGATAGAGCTAGAAAAACAAGGAGATAAATAATGGGACAGAAGTCAAATCCTAATGGATTACGATTAGGGATTGTTAAGGATTGGGATTATACTTGGTTTGCAACCGCTGACTATGCTACATTTGTACTTGAAGACTTCAATATACGTAAGTTCATAACAAATGAACTATCTCGTGCGGGGATTTCTAAAATTAATATCAATAGAAAAAGTGATTATATAGAATTAATTGTTAAAGTTGCTAGGCCTGGGATCATTTTTGGAAAAAGTAATATTGATTTAGATGTAATTATTGCTGATGTTTCAAAGATGACTGGTAAGAAAGCAAATATAAAAATTACTGAAGAAAAAAATCAAGATAGCAATAGCAGATTACTTGCTTCTTGGGTAACGGGGCAATTGGAAAAAAGAATTCCCTTTAGACGTGCAATGAAAATGGCAATTCAAAAATGCCAAAAAGCTGGAGCAAAAGGGATTAGAATTTCTTGTGCTGGCCGCCTTGGTGGTGTTGAGATTGCGAGAACTGAGTCTTACATGGAAGGTAAAGTCCCTCTACATACTTTAAGAGCTGATATTGATTATGCATTTACTGAGGCTTTAACAACATATGGTAAGATTGGTGTTAAGGTATGGATATATCATGGCGATATTATTAAAAAGGCACCTCGTTTAGTGGAGCAAAAAAATGAACTCGACAGAGTAGATACTAAATAAAAGGATAACTATAAGATGTTACAGCCAAAAAAAACTAAATTTCGTAAAGTTCAACGTGGTAGAAATCGCGGTAGTGCCAACAAGAATAATACATTGGTGTTCGGTCAATTTGCTCTGCAGGCTTTAGGTTGCGAGTATATTACAGATAGACAAATTGAAGCCGCAAGGCGAGCGTTAACGAGACATATTAAACGTGGTGGGAAGGTATGGATTCGAATATTTCCAGATAAGCAAGTAACAAGACTTCCCGCTGAAACAAGAATGGGTAAAGGAAAAGGTGCTCCTGAATTTTGGGTGGCACCGGTTAAAAAAGGAACAATGTTATTTGAACTAAGTGGTGTACCTGTTGAATTAGCTAAAGAAGCTTTTAGATTAGCCGCTCATAAGTTACCCGTAAAAACAAAATTTATTGAAAAGGGGAGAGACTTACAATGACTAATTCAGCTCAAGATCTTCTTTTGGAAGTAAACACAAAAAAGAAAGCTCTTTATGAATCAAGATTACAGAATACTATTGGCGAGTTAAAAGATAATTCAAAAATTAAAAAACAAAAGCTTGTAATTGCAAGATTAATGACTATAGTATCGCAGAAGCGAAGGGAAGAAAAAGATGGAAAGAAATAAACGTAGTGTAAAACAAGGCACTGTGGTAAAATTACCCAGCTCTAAAACAGTTACTGTATTAGTAATGACTTCGAGAGCTCACCCTAAGTATAAGAAAATTGTGAAATATTCTAAAAAATATCAAGCACACTATGAGGGTAAAGAAGAGTTGTCTTTAGGTGATAATGTTAATATTATGAGCTGTAGGCCGATAAGTAAAAATAAAAGTTGGCGTGTTGAAAAGGTATTGAAAGGCTAAGCAATGATACAAGTTGAAACTAGATTAGATGTTGCTGATAACTCTGGCGCTAAAGAAATTTTATGTATAAAAGTTCTTGGCGGCTCTAAGAGAAAATATGCAAGTGTAGGCGATAAGATTATTGGGGTTGTTAAAAAATCAATTCCAAAAGGGCAAGTAAAGAAAAGTGAGATTGTTACTTGCGTTGTTGTTAGAACAAAAAAGAAAATAAAACGTAATGATGGAACTGTTCTTAGATTTGATACGAATTCAGCGGTTATTATTAATAATGAAGGGAATCCAAAGGGAACTAGAATATTTGGACCAATTCCTAGAGAATTAAGAGATAGTAACTATATGAAAATCATTTCTTTGGCTTCAGATGTAATTTAGGTGGAACAATGAATAAATTTAAAAAAGATGATTTAATTGAAATATTAGTAGGTAAAGACAAAGGTAAGCAGGGAAAGATCCTAAAGGTATTTCCGGAAAAACAGCACATACTTGTAGAGAAAATAAATTTATATAAAAAAGCAATTAAGCCAAGTAATGAATCAAAAGGTGGCATTATTGATGTTCCAATTGCATTTAATTGGAGTAAGGCCGCTTTAGTTGGTCCGGGAAAGAAAAGGATTAAAGTTAAATTTGAAACTAAAAAAGGGAAAAAGAACCGAGTGATTAAAGGCACCGGAGACATTCTTTAAGAAAAGGAAAACTGATGAGTAAAGTTTATAATTTAAAAAAGAAATATGAAAATGAAGTAAAGAAGGATTTATTAAAAAAATTCGATCATCTTAATGTTATGTCTATACCTAAGATTGAAAAAATTGTTATTAATAGAGGTTTAGGTGAGGCTGTTTCAAATTCAAAGGTTGTTGAGTTGACTATTGATCAATTCTTAAGAATTACCGGTCAAAAACCAGTTCCAACTAAATCTAAGAAGTCTATATCTAACTTTAAAGTTCGTGAGGGGCAGGTTATCGGATGTAAGATAACTCTTAGAAGTAAAAAAATGTATGATTTTATAACTAAGTTAATCAATATCAGTATCCCTAAAATCAGAGATTTTCGTGGTCTTCCAAAAAAATCTTTTGATGGACGTGGGAATTATACTCTTGGGATTAAAGAAGAATCTATATTCCCGGAAATTAACGTTGATAATATTGATAAACCACGAGGGTTCGATATATGCTTTATTACAAGTACTGATAAAGATGAAGAGGCGTATGCTTTATTAGAATTATTAGGATTTCCATTTAGAAAAAACTAAGAAAGAAAAGTAGGAAGTAACATGGCAAAAGTATCGATGGTTGAAAAGAATAATAGAAAGATAAACACTACACAGCATAGAAATAGATGTAATATTTGTGGCAGACCACATGGGTTCCTTCGTTTCTTTGGAATTT
>QFBU01000066.1 GCA_003265975.1 Candidatus Marinamargulisbacteria bacterium SCGC AAA071-K20 | reverse complement strand
ACCCTAATTCTTATAAGGAATTATCCGACCCTGTAAGTGAATTAATTTCCTCTAATTTAAAAATAGAACAGTAGTAATGTCTGGCCAGGAGTATTAAATTATTTCTGGCCAACTACTTTTTCGTCAGCTTCTTTCATACATTTATAATGAGCTTTGGTATGATTGGCAAAGGCTACAAAAGAATCATCACTAACAAGTTCTTTCTTGCAATATCTACAATCACCAACACTCATTAATTTTTCTTTCTTAACCCAAGTTTTCTTTTTAGACATACAA
Organism: Candidatus Marinamargulisbacteria bacterium SCGC AAA071-K20; assembly: GCA_003265975.1. Classification (GTDB taxonomy): domain Bacteria; phylum Margulisbacteria; class Marinamargulisbacteria; family AAA071-K20; genus AAA071-K20. Next base: position 6,451 of record QFBU01000066.1, on the reverse strand, counting down.
ATATTGTTTACCCTCCATCATACCCAGTTGACTAGCAACTACACCTAATAACAATTATTTTTTAGCAGTCTTCTTTGCTTTTCTTAATGCTTTATCAGAAACTGTTCCTTTACCTGGCTTACTTTTGCCAGACTTTTTTTTCTTATTCATATAGTAGTACAATCCTTTTTTAACCGTACGACCATCTTTAGTTTTGTGATAACCTTTTTTCATTATTTCTTTTTCTTATATTTTTTCATCTTAGCTTTTTTAGCAGCTGCCTTACCTTTTTTAGTGTAAGGGTATTTTTTTCCATTAACCATTGGCATATTATTTTCTCCTTTTATGTTTACCCATATACCAATCAGAAGGTTCATAGTTCCATCTTTTACCATGATGACCTCTTAAATCGGCATATAGCATTCTTAACTTAACTATACTTTTTATCAAGAATTTTTTTACCACTTTTTACAACTCCAATATCTAGCACTAAATACATCTTTAGCAGTTTCGCATTTATGTCTAGCTCTAAAAGACTTTCGTCTTGCAGGAATGTTTTTCTTTATAGTCATATTGGCATCACCATATCTAATAATCTTTTCCTTGCCACCCTTACAAGCTTTAACTACAAATTTCTTACCACCTGATATTTGTCTTTTAGGTGAATTACATTTCATTTTAGCTTTATCTATTGCCATGCTTTATAACCTTCTTTGTCTTTAGTTAGTGCTTGTCCCCTGCCATTTGGCACATAAGAAACATGAATCCATCCACCATTATCTTCAGTATAATATTCAAGAATTGCTTGGTCAAAAGGTAAGTTCTCTATTATATGTTTAAATACTTTTTTATTATCAACGCTTGGAATAGTAAAATCTGCTGCACAACCAGAACAATGTTGTGAGGTAATTTTAGAACCAACTAATCCTGCTAATTTTTTTGATCTATAACCAGAGGTAATTACTAAAGGTAAATTATAATCATCTCTTAAAGGTTGCAATATATTCTCACATAATAATTTTAAGTTCTCTATATGCTCTGAGCTTGGCGTATTATCTATGCCATTTCTTAAAGCAGTTTGAGATTGTATCATCTCTTTTAAATTAAAGTTATCAGTCAATTTCATTTTCATTTACTCCATCAAAATATTTATAATCAAATTCTACAACTCTGCAATCATGTTTTTTACGCATAGACTTTTGTTTATCTTTAAATTCTAATGCTTTTTTTTCTGTTTCAAAGATAATATTAGTGAATATCTGATAGATATTATCTTTTTTCCAAATGACACACCACATTAAATTGAATCAAATTCTTGGCAAGAAAAATTAACAATAGTCTTTTCTTCGTTCACTCTATCTTTACCCATAGATTTATTAAAATCATAAGCAAGAGAATAACCTTGATTAGAACATTTATACCAACTATCAAACTGTCCCATTGGTTGAGGGTTTATACAAATTCCTAAACTAGATGAGCAGATAGTTATTACTAATAAAAATTTCATTAAGGATGTTCAAGCATTATTTTGTTAGTTTCTTTTAATTCTTTAATTTTTTTATTAGCTTCTTCTAAATCAATACTAATATGTTCTAGTTTTTGTAAGCACCTTTTATTAGCACTATCTTTAGATTTACCAGCGTCTTGCAACTCAGCAATCTCTTGCTTAAGTATTCTGACCTGTTCTTTATATTCGTTTAACAATTCTAAGTTGTCAGACATTATTTTTTTTTAAATAAATCCATACCTGGTTTTAGACCATATATACTACCAAATATTCCAAGAACTAACCATTTATAAAATTCTGGAAAGTTATTAAAGTATTGAAAAAATAAATCTAATTTTTCTTTTGCTTGAGGATCACCACTAAATACAGACCATGCTAATACTACTATAGGTAGAACTACTATTATCAAAACCAGCTCATCTTTCCAACCTTGATTTTGATTGGTCATTACAGCTTTTTGATAATTTATTTCTCCTGAAGCCATCTTAGCCATATGATTTTTCTCAGCTAAAGATTCTAATTTTTTAGTTTCTTGTCTATTCTTATAAACCTCAGCACCAGTTTTTACTGCCATTCCTAATAAATTAAACCACATAATTTAAATCCTTATTTACTTCTAACAGAGTCTATAAAATTATATACCCTGCCAAATTGTTTATCAATAGACATTAAATCAGATTGAATCATAGTTACTACTAATTGCAGCTCTATTAATGTAACTAATGTCCATGTTGCTAAACCTAATAAAATTGTACCCAATAAACCTATTAACATTGTATTAGTTTTTCTGGTCATCCAAATACTCTTGTAGTTTTTTACCTGCTGGAGATAAAGTTATTACGTAAGAAAATATTGCAGCAAGTAATGCAGTACAAAATGCTTCACTCCAATACTCACCAAAGTGTGTAGGATGAGATAATATATCAGCAACAAAACAACCTATGAACATAAAGATAGGTAATTTAAAATGAAACTTTATAGGTATTAAAGACATTAGCACAACTAAGAAACCTGTGATTGCACCAGTTCTTGTTGCGATTAAGGCATGAGTAGATGTTAATGCAGTTAAGTTTCCTTGAACCATAAAAATCATACATGATAACCATGCCAAAGATAGCTTATGAAAAAACAAATTTATTTTTCTATTCATATTGGACTCACAATTATTGTTAAAATAATAAAAGCTATAATGATACCACCTGTAAAATAATAATTCATATTTATCCTCATAAACTATTTAACAACTTTACCTTTGTTAATACCTTTTTTAATTACATAGCCTTGTGTACCATTAGCACCATGATCTACCTCTTGTCTTAGATGCTTAAAGATATTCATCTCTTTTAAATTCTTTTCTATCTTCTTTTTAAACGACTCTAAAACTTTGTTATCTCTCATTTGCTACCACCTATGTAGCCACCTATAACACCAATCAATCCTGTAACTGACATCTTCATTAATGTAATTACACTTTCATCTACTGGTCTGTTTTCTTCTAGTGCTACCCAATAATCTCCTATGATAATCACACCAAGAAGTATTAGAACACCACTTGTGATTAATAATATTACTATGTCTTTAAAGTTTTTAATCATTTCTTTTTCCTTTTTTTAGGTGCATCAGAGATAAATCTATCAAAGAAATTATCTAGCATTTCAAAGAATCTATATAAAAATCTATCAATCATAATGAAACATCTTTAATTTTACTTTAAGTTTTTTTTGTAGTTTAGTTGGACTTCTAGAAATTCTATAAGTACCTTTTGGTTTATCTTTTAAACTTTTACCTTTTTTGTTTTTTCTAAAGGTAGCACATTTAACATCTACAAGTTGCATTTTACCATTTTTATCTACAATAACAAGATCAAATGGACAGCTAGGATCTACTGATTTTGCTACCCAATAACCTTGCCTAGTATAATCTGCAATGGTTTGGTATTCGCCTACTGTTCCTTTTATTGATGTTTTCTTTTGTCTTTCAGAGATTATTTGTTTATCTGATTTCAAAACAATTTACTTTATAAAGTAATTATATCCGCTTGTAATTAAACTTCCTATGATTAATAGTAACCATAAAGCACCCTTACCTTTATTAATATCTGCTCTTAAAGAAGTTGTTTCATGCTTAAGTTCCTTTACTTCTTTTACTAGGAAATCAATTTTTACTTCTGTTGCAGATTTTCTTGGCATAATATTAATTCTCCAAAGGGTCTTTTATTTCAAGTGGATCTTTTATTCTTGTATTATTTATTGTTTTTTTAGATTCTTTTTTTAATCCATCTATTAAATCATTTATATAATCAATACCGATAACATCATTTATAACCCTTCTTTCATCTCTACTCAAGTTATTATATTCATATTGTAATAAGTAAGGAGCTAGTTCTGCATTGCTTTGTAACTCTTTTTTTGTTTCTTCTTTTACTTGTTTCAAAGCACCTTTAATTAAAAGAATTTTGGTACTAAAAGGTTGCTTTTGATAGTAATCTGTTTTAACAAATTCTGAAATACCATAACCAATTTTAAAAGACAATATATCTTTATAAGCTCTATCTAGTTCAGGAATTTTTGTAGATTTAAATATTTCTTGAGATTGTATTTGAAGTTTATCAAACTCTTTTTCTGCTTCATTTTTTTTAGTTATAAATCTAACCCCTGTAAATTGACCTAGTGCTGGTGATTCTTTTACAATAGGTGCAGCTTCTGGTTTTCCAGTTTTTTCATTAATAATAAAATTGGTTGCTGATGTATAAGCAGGTAAGTCTGTGTCCATAAATTTTTTCTTAAACGCACCAACGAAAGGTTCTTCATTTGTGCTTCTTGATTTACGCATTTCAGGATAGAACTCAGCCATCATATCTGTAATATTTTGAATTGGAGTTAAATAACCTGCTAATGTTTCACCAATAAATTTTTTAAGTCCTCCAGTCCAAGCTGCTGCTCCAGCTTTAACGTTTGAATTTGTAATATAATCTACTATCTGGTCAAATATATATAAACCAGTTGTTCCTCTTACACCTGCAAAAACAGTTATTATATCTTTTGGATCAATGTTTCTTAAAGTTCCATCTTGAAGTCTATTAATAACATCAGCCACAAATAAATAAGCAGCCAATGGGTTATAAGGTCTAGTATCAATAGTTCTATCTCCTATTTTAAATTCATACCATTTCTCACCAGCATAATCTTGTTTTCTTAAAGCCATAGCAGCAAATAATAAACCTGTTCCCATTAATGCTCTTGATAATCCTGATGTATCTCCTTTTGCAATTTTAGCTCTATCTTTACTTGATAGAAATCTTAAAAAACCAAAAGGACTAAACTCAGCATGGAATCTTAAAGAGTTCATTAAGAATCTAGGGAAGGGTACAATAGAAGTTAAAACAAAAGGTAATGAGTTTATAGTTCCAATAACTCTTGCTGCAAACGCATCATAAGTTCCTTTCTTGTACATATTAAATTCTTTAGCAAATGTAACTTCTAATGCTTTATCTACTGCGGCCGCAACATCTGAAGCTCTAATTAAACTATGCTCTTTATCTCTTATTATCTGATTTAAATTTTTATTATTATAATGTTTAGGATTTGCTTTTATTAACTCATCAAGTCTTGACATAAGAACAGCTCTCCTTGTAATGAACTCTTGAGTTTTATTTAAAAAGTTTAAAAAATCTACACCTTCTTGAGCTTTATCTAAAATTCTATCAACTTTTCCTGGCTTAATACCTTTACCAGCAGCAGCAGTTACAACATCAGATGAGTATCTAATAAATATTCTATTTTTTTCTGATGGGAATTGATCTAAAATTTTATTAGTTTGTTCTTTTACTTTTTTAAATTCTGAAGGTTTCCATTGTCTAAAGTTTGTAACTAATTGATTTAAATTTGATAATGGACTTACTTGATTTTTTTGAAATTGGTCAGGCTTAACAAATGGTTTAACTATTTGTTGTAGTCCATAGTCCATTAAGCTTTGCAATGAATCTAAAGTTATTCTTGATGACTGAGAAGCATAGTTACGAACCGCAGTTGCAATTCTTGTTACTAATAATCCCCTTCTTAAATTATCTAATCTTTTTATTACATGAGTTATAGGGTTAATACTTTGTCCAAATATCTGGCCTGTTGGATCTAGTTTAGTTTTTAAATATCTCATTGATTGAGAATATGCAGCAAGTTCTTTTGCAGATTTACTGGCACTTGGAAATATATAATTGATTAATCTTTCAACTGGTATTTTATTATCTTCGGCAACCCTTCTTATAATATATGGTGTTTCATATTTGTCTGATAACAATATTTCTTGCATCTGTAATGACAAAGGTTTTTCTTTTGTAGGTACAAGTTTTATATTTTCTTCTTGAATAAATTTTACAACTGATTCGTTAATTTTAGTTACGACTTCATTAGGTAAAGCAGGATCTCTTTTTAAACTTTCTGGTGTATCTATAGTTTTTATATCTTCAACAATTTTTTCTTTTGGTTTGTTGAACTCTTTTACTTTTGTTAAGGTGATACTTCCTTTTTTTCCATTTGGTAATTCAACAACAAATTTTTGTACATCATCAATATTTTCTACCATTTTTCCAGCAATAGCAGTTTTGTTTTTTATTTTAGCTTGTGTTCCAATATTATCAATGATGATAGTATCTCCAATATTAAAATCTGTTTTAACTGTTTCTATTTTTTCAGGACTAGTAAGATCATTAATTATTTTATTTTTTTCTACAATATTTGTTGTATTTAATTTTTCACCTACAATTTCATCTTTCTTTTTAATTTGTGTTAATTCATCATCAACTATTTTTTCAATATTTTTTTTAACTTCTATTTTATTTTCTGGAGATTTATTTGCATATTGAACAACATCCGTTATTTCCTCACCAGTTTTAATACTTTTAATTGTATTTGTTTTTTTAGCAACAGGAGTAAAACCTGTTCCTGATCTTCCCATTATATCTATTAA
>QFBU01000065.1 GCA_003265975.1 Candidatus Marinamargulisbacteria bacterium SCGC AAA071-K20 | reverse complement strand
AAAATTGGCTTTCAGAGTGATTAATTCTTACAGAATCATTGGCCGGGTCACTTACTTGCATATGTGTCTCATGGTCGGCTTTAATATATGTTCCAATTCCACCTGCCCATAGCAAGTCTGCTTGTACTTTAAGTAAGGACTTAATGAGTTCTTCCCCATTTAACATGTATTTTTCTGAATTAATTAATTTTTTGATTTCAGGGCTAAGTTTGATTTCTCTAGAATTTCTATCAAATACACCACCACCTTTACTAATACATTTAGTGTTGTAGTCTTTCCAACTACTTCTTTCTAAATTAAATAGGCGTTGTCTTTCTTTGAAACTGGTTTTTGTATCAGGGTTAGGATCAACAAAGATGTGAATGTGATTGAATGCCACTAGTAATTTAATATTCTCACTTAATAACATTCCGTTACCAAAAACATCACCAGCCATATCTCCAATTCCTACAACTGTGAATGATTCTTTTTCAATGTCTTTACCACTTTCAAGAAAATGAAGCTTCACACATTCCCAAGCTCCTTTGGCTGTAATTCCGACTTCTTTGTGGTTGTATCCGTTAGACCCACCAGAAGCAAAAGCGTCTCCAAGCCAAAAATTATATTTCTTTGAAATATCGTTAGCAAAATCAGAAAATTGAGCAGTACCTTTGTCCGCGGCTACTACTAAATAAGGGTCAGGATCGTCGTATCTAATTACAGAATCAGGATGAATTACCTTGCGTTTAACATCTAACGAATCTGTGATGTCTAATAGACCCATAATAAACTTTTGGTATTGTTTCATTCCATTTTTTGCAAAATCGTCTGTTTTGTTTTTAGTTATAAAGCCACCCTTGGAACCTTCAGGTACGATAACTACGTTTTTAGTTTGTTGAGTATTTACGAGGCCAAGTACTTCTTTTCTATAGTCAAATGGGCGGCTGGACCATCGTAGCCCCCCTCTTGCAATAGGACCGAATCGTAGGTGGCAGCCTTCCATTTCTGTGTCATATACATAAATTTCTCGGTATGGTGTAGGGTGAGAAATTTTCATAGCCTTACTGTCTATTTTGATTGAAATAAAAGTGTCTCTATTTGTTTTTTTAATATAAAAGTTAGTTCGTAACGTATGGTCAATTAGTGTAAAGAATTGTTTTAATATAATGTCTTCAGCTAATTCTTTTACTTGTTTTAGACTGTCATAAAAGGTTCGTTTAATGACTGGTAGTTTCGCTGCCCGTACCTTTGCATTTTTGAAGTCGATATGTGTTGAAAATTTAGTCGTAAAATAATCAATAAGTAAGTTTGTTGATTCTGTATATTTTAATAAGGTTAAATTTATTTTTTCTTTGCTGTAGCTGCTATCAATTTGTAAGTAATAGTTTCTATAAGTTTGTAAAATATTGATGTCTCTCCAATGCGTACCAGAAAGTAATACCAACCCATTTAGCGTGTCGTTGGCTGTGTATCCTTTGAAAACAGCTTCAAGTACAGAAATTAATTTAGGGAAAAAATATTCCTCATCAATCTTTTTGTAATTAGTATCTACAATCCTAAACGAATGGATGTAACTGATTACATTTTCTGGGGGGCCTATTCGGGTTGTTATTTCATCAAACACGTGAATATTTAAATTTTGTAAAAGAGGCATGATATTTGTTAAGTCGATTTTATTTTTATTGTAGACAATCAAAATAGACGCTTTGCTAGCAATGACAGAGTCAGGATGAACAAATGGCACTAAGTTAAATTGAACCTCTTTTGTTTTTTTAACTAGTTCTAAAAACTTAATATCTCTTACTGTATCCTGAATGCTTCTCATGACCTTATAATGGTTTGGAAATGCGTTGGCATATTTTTTAAATAATTGTTTGGAGAAGACGCCTGTAAAGTTTTTTATAAGTTCGTCTAATAAAAGTGACCTCCAAGGTTTAATTAGAGACTTGAGCTCTCTTTCTAATTCGTCATCGTTAAGTGGTGTTATTTTACCTTTTTTTTCTTGAACTTGGTCAAAATAAAAGTGAAGCCTAGTTTGACGATCACCTGGAATAATAACCATTTCGGAGTCTGTATGCTTTATTTTTTCAGAGAAAAATTCTTTGATATCTTGTATTTTTGAACTTGAACTAATATTTGAAGGTAAAACCACTATATAAAGATGTCTTGTAGGATCAATTTTACCGTAATTAAACAAGTACACGTCATTAGGATTGATTGTAGATAGTAAGTCATTCGTTATATTGGCTAGTAACTTTGTAGGTGTTCTAAATAATTCGTACTTTGGCGTGATTGTAAAATATCGAATAACTTGATTATAGTCATAACTTCCTGGCAATATGTTGTGATCTTCAAAAAATGTGTTTATTTTTAAACGGATAATAGGGGTATTTGTATTTTTAACATGTAAAGAACTTCTTCTTAGTAAGCCAATGAAATTGTACTCTTTTATTTTTGTTTTTGAGATTGGTATTTTTAAACTTAGTCTCATTAAGTTTGCTGAAATTTTAATAGGGCTAGGCACTTTAATAACGTCAAAAAGAAAGGGCGATCTGTAGTCCTTTAGGCGTTCAACTTGGGTTGTTAGTGTTTTTAAAAGGTTGTCTTGATCTATTTTTAAGTAGGAGTTGTCTAGAGCTCCGTGTCCAGAACTTTTAATGTTTTTTACTTCAATGACATTATTTTTTTTGATATTTAGGTCGAATTCAGTAGAACCAAAAAATGAGAAATTAGAGTCTTTTAGCCAATCAATTAGGTCTATCCATTCTTTATGAAATTGTGTGGCAGGTGTAGGTGTATTTTTTACTTTTGAATGAACAATCGATAATACTTTATGTATGTCTGAGCTTGCATTGTTTGAAAGCTGAGTAGCTATTAAGCACCTTTTAACATCCTCATTTAGTTTAGAAAGGTCATTTTTGTTCATGTTATTAAACTCAATATAAATCGCTGAAATTAATGAGTCTATTTGTTGAGCCGCTTTTTCTACTGTCTTAATAGTTCCGTTTTTAGAGGTAGTTATATTAAAAATAGGGTGGTGTAGTTTGATGATGCTGTGGTTATGTTTGGCTAGTAGTGACTCAATGCTTTCAACGAGGTATCTAGCGTCTTTACAAACTATTTCGAGTATTCCGATATCCTCGTTTGAGTGACTTTTTTTAGGGAGATAGCATTTATGATTTAGTGGTTTTGATAATCCTGCTTTAACATATTCGAATCTCTCTACAATAAAGGTACTGAGCTCTTCAACTGTTTCAGTGGATCTCTCAGGAATAGATTGTAGATAGATGGATGCAAAAGTATGTAGCTGAGTGTCTTTAGGTAGGTGTGATAGTACATCCTTGATGGTATTTTTTGTGTTTTTAACTTGAGCTGATGATTCTTTTTTCATAATACCCTTTGCTCGTAATTTATAAATTTATGAGGTGAATTGTACCTTAAGTTCCTTAATTTTGAAAAGGTTCAGTTTGCGAGTTCACCCTACAAATATTTTGAAATGACGACTATAATGGAGTAGTTATGTCTAAAAAAGAGTCTATTTTACTTGTTGATATTGGAAATTCTAACACAGTTCTAGCTGAGTTGTTTGACGATAAGATTGGGGCAGAGCTTGTAGTTAAAACAGCTCTGTTTTCTACTAGTTGGAAGTCATTTGATCTGGAAGCCTTTAGCCGGGTTATTGTGTCTTCTGTGGTTCCAAAGGTAAGTGATCAGTTAAAAGATCTTACTAATGTTGTTTTTGTTACTGCAAATAATATCCCACTCATTTCAATTAACATGCAAAGTGATTCTCAAATTGGGGCAGACAGACTGGTAAATGCTTGTGCGGCTTATCATCATTATCCTCACCCTACTTTAATAATTGACTCTGGCACGGCTATAACCTTTTGTTTAATCGACGAAAAAGGAGTTTATCAGGGCGGAGCTATTTTACCAGGAATGGGAATTTCGTCTAAAGCGTTAGAAGATTACACCGAAAAAATTCCTTATATTGAAGTTCAAAAACAAAACGTTTTGTTAGGAAAGTCTACGAAAGAAGCGGTAGAGGTAGGTTTATACAATGGCTATATTTATATGATTAATGGATTTATAAAGTCATTTAAAGCTATGCATAAGAATTTATTTGTTTTAGGAACTGGTAAGGGGTTGGATGTGTTTAAGGAGTCTTTAGATGTAGATGTATTTGATGATCGTTTAATACTAAAAGGCCTCCAGGTAATTTCAAGTCATTTAAAGAAAGGTGTGAAAAATAATGTTTGATATATACGGAATAGGTAATGCATTAGTAGATGCAGAAGTTGATGTCGCAGAGAAAACGCTAGCTGATTTGGGAATAGAAAAAGGACTTATGGCTCTAATAGAAGAAGATAGGCTTAAAGAATTGAATGCTGGGTTTGAAGGGCGTCAAATAAGGCGAGCCTGTGGCGGGTCTGCAGCAAATACTATTATAAGTTCTACAATGTTAGGAACTCAAAACTATTTTTCTTCAAAGGTAGCATCAGATGAAATGGGCCGCTTTTATATTAAAGATCTTAAAGATCATGAGGTTAGTACGAATATGTCTGAAGATAGTGCTCAAGCGGGTACTACCGGAACTTGTTTTGTATTAATTACTCCAGATGCAGATAGAAGCATGAATACTTTTTTGGGTATTACCAGTCAGTTTTCTATAGCTGATCTTAATGAAACAGCCCTTGGAGAGTCAAAGTATCTTTATATTGAAGGATACTTAGTGTGTACAAAACCTTCTTTGGAGGCCGCATTAAAGGCTAAAGAAATTGCAAAAGCAAAGGGTGTGAAGACAGCTCTTAGTTTGTCGGATCCTAGTATTGTTGAATTTTTCTATGATGACATGAGTAAATTGGTAGCAGAGACAGATATTATATTTTGTAATAAAGACGAAGCATTGGCATTTACAAAAACAGCTGATTTATCCTCAGCGGTGAGTGAGCTTAGAAAACTTGTTCCACTATGTGCAATAACATTAGGTGCTGATGGAGCTTTAATTGTTACTAAATCTGAACAACTATCTATTTCAGGATTTGATGTTAAAGCTGTCGATACTACTGGAGCTGGAGACTCGTTTGCTGGCGGCTTTTTAGCTGCCTTAGCTAAGGGGCAATCGTTAGAAGAAGCCGGTAAGCTAGGCTGTTATATTTCTTCTCGAGTGGTCTCTACTTTTGGGCCCAGGTTGCAAGAAAAACATCTGTCTGAAGTCATTTCATTTAGTTCTTAAAACAAATACTATTTTAGTGAACTGATATTGAAGAAACCCTAGATTGAGAAACTTCAAGGGGACTACTGTAATCAATTTCTTCGACGTCGCATTCTGGTTCTAAAAAGTCTCCAACTGGTTCTGAAAGTTTTTATTTATAAATGCTTTCAGAATACTGGAAAGCGTCATAATCCCTGTCAGATAAGACGCTACCATTTTCTCGTTCTTTTACAGTTGAATCTCGTTTCCAAGAGCGTTCGCACCTAGGCTCATTTCTGAGGTCAGTAACACTTAATTCTGTGGCGTCTTCTGTAATCGTGACTCTGGAAACTGTGAATATATCGGCTAAATCGTCTTGAAAGGCGCTTAGGAGATTTGACTCTTTACCAATAAGAATACCTGCATCAAGTGTGTTTTCAATACCTTGTTCTTTACTGTTTTCAAGTGATTTCAGAACTTCTGACCTAATTTCTAGCAGTTTGTCCCAGTCATTACTGGTCTCAAAGGCTATATTTTGGCCTGTTTTAAGATGAATACTCTCATTTTTGTTGTTGTATAGGGCTTGAAACACTTCGTCGGCTGTATGGGGCAATAAGGGTGCTAAAAGATGGCACAGGGTATCTACTGTTTGCCAAAGGGTGTACTGTGTTTCGATTCTTCGTTTAGAATTTTTAGCATCACAATAAAGCCGATCTTTAACAGCAACACAGTATAAAGACGATAATGTATCGTTACAAAAGTCATAAATTAAAGTACTAGCGGTTTTGAACTTGAACTCTGAATAGGCTTCTTTTACGTCATTTTGTAGGTCAGTTAGCTTTTTGAGGCAGTAAGAATTAATAGATGTTGGGTCTATTTGAGATAATAATTGCATTCTTTTTTCTGCATTAGCCTCATTTACGTCTAAGTCGAATATATTGCTTAAGAGAAACCTTAATGTGTTTCTAATTTTTCTGTAAGAATCTGAGGCGACCTTAAAGAAGCTCATATCTACTTTAATATCATTTTCAAAGGCGAGCGTACTTACCCACCATCGACATACTTCAGCACCGTATTGTTTTAATAAATCTTCAACATTAATAGCATTACCCTCAGATTTACTCATTTTTCGGCCATTTTTGTCTACAATAAAGCCGTGTGTGAGAACCGTTTTAAATGGTGAAATCTTATTTACACCTAAAGAAGGAAGTAGTGATAAATGAAACCACCCTCTATGTTGGTCGGATCCTTCTAGATATAAATCAGCTGGGTATCCTAAATTGCGCTCATTTAGTACCGCATTCCAAGATGACCCACTTTCAAACCATACATCAAAAATATCGTACATTTTTTCTAGTGTTTCTATTTTTAATCCCTCAGGTGCTTCTGGGTCGCTTTTGACATCGTAATTTGCAAGTATTTCTACGGGAGAACTTTTGAACCAGGCATCTGATCCTTGAGTTGCAAAGGTTTCTCCAACGGCTTTAATAGACGCTGTTGTCATAAATACGTCTCCGTTTTCTTGCCTGAATGAAGGAATAGGTAAGCCCCAACTTCGTTGTCTGCTAATACACCAGTCGGGTCTTGATTCCAGCATCCCTCGAAGTCTGTTTTGACCCCAGTCTGGTACGAAATTAATGTCATTTGCAATTGCGTTAAGCGCTAATTCTCGAAGTGATTTATCGTCAGACTTAAGTGCTT